>CAYMSZ010000017.1:2937-11431 GCA_964393285.1 uncultured Lachnospiraceae bacterium
TTTCCTGTCATCTCATGACAGTTCCAGAACCTGCTTCAATACCTTTAACACGCCATCCTCCTGGCAGGAATCTGCCTGAAATGCGGCGGCCTCTTTCACCTCGTCCAAGGCATTTTTTACGGCATAGCTGTATGCTGCATGGCTGAACATAGGAATATCGTTGCGCTGGTCTCCAAATACCATGGTCTCTTCCGGAGTTATTTTGTATTTTTCCTGAAGATATTGTACGCCTTTTCCTTTATCTACATTCTTGCGGGCGATATCCAGCCACATGGTACCGGAAGTCACCATATGATAGCGGTCCTGCCACCTGCTTACCAGTTCTCTCGTATGCTTCTCGATCTCAAAGGATCCGTCATACACTGTCATGGATACGATATGCTCTTTTACCGCCAGCAAATCCTCTACCCTTTGGCATTTCATGCGATAGCTTTCTGCCACCCAACGGTAAAACTCTTCCTTTTTTGTCTCCAGATAACAGCAGTCCACTCCGTAAAGCATGATATCCAATTCCGGAACCTGGCGGATTTCTGTTACGATTTTTTTCACATCCTCCTGATCCATGCTCCAATATACCATAGGACCATCCTCCTTTGCCACCATAGCTCCTCCCAGGGCGATGGCATGGATCTGGTTCTTTACCGGCTCCATTAGCTTCATAATACTGGAGATCGGTCTTCCGCTGGCAATGGTAAAGCAGATGCCTCTGTCCGCCAGTTTCTGAATCACGGAATAGTATTCCGGGTTAATATCTTTTGATCCATCCGGAACAATGGTTCCGTCTACATCACAACAAATCAATTTTACCACGTCAGATTCTTCCTTTCAGTTCCTGGTACAAATGTCCCACAGGCAGACCTACCACATTGTAATAATCCCCTGTAATCCCTTGAATATAAGCAGCAAAAGCCCCTTGTATCCCGTAGGCGCCTGCCTTGTCCAGAGGATCTCCTGTCCTTACATAGGCAAGGATCTCCTCCTCTGTCATGGGATAAATATAGACATCTGTTTTTTCTGTAAAGGTAACTGTCTCTGTTCCCTCTGTTTTCTTGTCCACAATGGTTACACCGGTATAGACCTGGTGGCTGCGTCCCTGCAATTTTTGCAGCATTCTGACTGCATTTTCTTCGGTATAGGGTTTTCCGAGAATCTCTCCGTCTACTGCTACCACTGTATCAGCACCGATGATAAGGGTGTCAGCCTCCATCCGGGCACCAATATCCTCTGCCTTTTGTCTGGATAAATCCTCTACAATCTGATCCGGCGCCGTATAGCGGATGATTTCCTCCACCTGGCTTGGTACCACAGTAAAATGCAAGCCGATCTGCGTCATCAGTTCTCTCCGTCTGGGAGAACCGGAAGCCAATACGATTTTCCTCATTTGTTTTTCCTCCTGTCATGGAGCGTGTAAAGAAACTCTTCAAAGCAGACCCCGTCTGTAACAGGGATTTCCATTTCCATGGATTTTACAATGCAGCGACGAATAAACTGAGAGGCTTTTTTGACAGACTCTCCAAAGGGAACCCCGTTTACCGCATCGGCTGCCACAATGGAAGCAAACAGATCACCGGTTCCGCATCGCTCCGTTCCTACCTTCTGGGTTCGGATAAACTGGCGATTTTCCCTGTTATCCGACACAAAATTGGCAATATACTCTCCCTGGCGAATGCCGGTAAGCACCACCTGCTTCGGTCCCATCTCATGAATGGCATCTGCCAGCTTTTCAATCTCTTTTTTCTTCCAGCCGGAAGATCGAAAGGGGGTCTCTGTCAGAATACAGGCCTCTGTCAGATTGGGGGTCACAATATCCGCATAGCTTACCAGCTTCTTCATCTCTTTGCACAATTCCGGTGTGCAGGTGGCATAGGCGCGGCCATGATCCCCCATAACCGGATCTACAATCACCTGGGTCTGCTCGGTTCGAAACTCCCGGATAAAGTCGGACACAATCTCAATCTGACGGATGGAACCCAGAAATCCGCAGTAGATTCCGTCAAACCGGAGAGAAAGCTTCTTCCAATTTTCTATATACTCCGGCATACGATCCGTATAATCATCAAAATAGTAATTGGGAAATGCCGTGTGATTTGAAAAAATCGCCGTAGGCACCATACAGCACTGTACCTGCATGGCAGAAATCACAGGCATAGCCACTGCCATAGAGCATCTTCCGTAGCCGGAGATGTCCTGTATCACTGCTATCTTCTTTTGAGGCATCGCTTTCCTCTTTCCTTCCTGTCTTTTTACAACATAAAAAACGGTCAGCAGAAACGAAGTGTTCCTGATGACCGCTTTCTCTTTTTAGCAATCACTCACTCAGTTTATCAAATATTCCTGATTTTTTCAATGCCGGTCTTAATACATTATATAAAATTACGGTGCAAATGCAAGACAATACGGCATTTACGAAGGTAACTCCTGCTGTCAGCTTACCTACAATGTAGGAAAGCTCTGTGTTAATGCCCAACAGGTAGTTATTCCGCAGGAAACCTACTACAGGATCGGTGATAATATTGATCCCCAGACCGCAAGCTGCTGCAATGAGGCTCCACTTCCAAATCTTCTTTGTATCGGTCAGCTCATTGATTTTTCCGATCTTGCGTCCTACCAGTCCGGTAACCAGACCGATAATCAGCTTCAGGAAAATGGTACTTACCGCATAGATGGGCATTCCGCTGGTCAGGTCAGCCAGAGAAAGTCCTATACCTGCTGCCAGGCCGCCATATACGCCGCCTAAAAGCAAACCACCCAGGGCTGCAAAGGTATTTCCCAGATGGAAATAGGTGCTGCCGCCTCCGGGAATGGTAATAGGAATCTTAAAAAACTGGAAGGCAATGTAGGACAAAGCTGCCATCAATCCGGCCACTGCAATCTTGTATACTTTACTGCTGTTATTTTTGCTCATGATCTGTCTCTCCTTCTATCCCTTAGGATTTTCGAATTTCCCTTATCATAGCAGCTAAGTGGATTGCTTTCAATGTCCAGTTTTTGATTTTTTAACCAGTCCAGTTATCAATCTTTTGATTCAATTACCAGCAGCAAGCCTTTTTCAAAAGACAGGTGGGCCTCCTGCTCCACTATTTCATTGCTGACGCAGTGTCCGCATTCTACCCCCAGTACCATATGATAGTCCTCCAGATTATACTTAAATCCGGTAAGCTTCATATGGGTAACTTCCTCCGACAAGGGAATAAATGACACAAAGGGATAGGGAGACTCCTCCCGGCGGAATGTCATAGGTTCTCCTGTCAGACGAATCCGGTTGTGCCCATCCAGTATGGTACAGGTCAGGCCCTGTCTCCTTGCATCTGCCAGCAAATGAATGTTAGAAAGGACATGGTCCAGCCTGGTTCCGGTCACTCCCATTAACAGAAGCTCCTTACATCCCTCCCCTGCGGCAAGGGTAACTGCCAGCTCCGTATCACTCTCATCCTTTTCCGGACGGTGCTTCTCCCACCGGATGCCATCTATCTTCTGAAAATAGCCAAGGGTATCCGGAGAAACAGAATCAAAATCTCCCACTGCAAGATCCGGTATGCAGGGAATCTCCTGAAGTTGGCGCAAGGCTTCCAGTCCTCTGTCTGCTGCCACAAGAAGACCTCCCTGACGCCGCAGCTTTTCATACTCTGTTTTCAGCTGCCAAGGGTCTGTCTCTCCACCGGAGACGATAAGACAGGGTCTGCTGTCTTTTCTCTGTTCCTTGATTGGTTCCATCTTTTTCCCTCGTAGTTTATTGATTTTTGGTCAGAATTTTCTGAAATTCCCGGACATTGGCGCCAATGTCTCCCCGGAACACAGCAGAACCTGCTACAAACACATTGGCTCCGGCTTCCTTTACCTCTTCCACATTCTGTGTGGTGATTCCTCCATCTACTTCCAGATCAATGGATAATCCCAGAGCATCCAACTTTTTCCGCAGATCCCGTACTTTTCCCGTCACATAAGGAATATACTTCTGTCCTCCAAAGCCTGGATTCACTGACATGAGAAGCACCATATCCAGTTCCGGTAACACATAGTCCAGAGCTGACAACGGCGTTCCGGGATTTAGTGCCACTCCTGCTTTTTTTCCACAGTCATGAATCTGTCCGATGACACGGTCCAGATGACAGCAGGCCTCTGCGTGGACCGTAATGATATCTGCCCCTGCCTTTGCCACTGCTTCCACATATCTTCCCGGGTCCTCCACCATCATATGCACATCAAAGATCTGATCGGTACAGGAGCGAATGGAAGAAATCACAGGCATTCCAAAGGATATGCTGGGGACAAAGCTTCCGTCCATTACATCAATATGCAGATACCTGGCTCCTGCCTCTTTGGTTTCCTGAATCTGACTGCCCAATCTGCTAAAATCCGCAGCCAATATGGAAGGTGCTAAAATATTCATATCAGTATCTCCTTCTTTCCTTGATCTCTTCGTATATGCTCACATAGTCTGTGTAACGATTTTTATCGATTTCTCCAGCCTGGACTCCTCTCTTGACAGCACAGTCCGGTTCTCCTACATGGACACAGCCCTGAAACCGACAGCTTCCTTCCAGGGGACGAAATTCAGGGAAGAGGCTTCTGACCTCCTCTGCTTCCACCTGAGGAGGATAGATGGTGCTAAAACCGGGGGTGTCCATGAGAAAGGTCTCATCCTCCACCCAAAAGATCTCCGAGTGTCTGGTGGTATGGCGGCCCCGTTTGATCTTTTCACTGATATGTCCGGTTTCCATTTTGGCCTCCGGCACCAGGAGATTTAATAAAGTGGACTTTCCCACACCGGAAGGGCCTGCCAGCACAGTGGTCTTTCTTCTCAGAAGATTTCGCACATCCTCTATTCCTTCCTTCTCTTTACTGCTGATAAACAAAACCGAATATCCTGCTTTCTCATAGGGTGCCGCCAGTTCTTTCTGTGTCTCCTCGCTGACCAGATCCTTTTTGCTGAAGCAGAGAATGCAGGGAACCTGCCTCTCCTCCATCATCACCAAAAACCGGTTCAACAAATGGCAGTTAGGGTCCGGGTCTTTTGCGGCAAATACCAGCAGCGTCTGATCTACATTGGCCACTGCCGGACGAATCAGCTCGTTTTGGCGGGGCAAGAGTTCTTCAATGTTGCCGGTTCCTTCTGTCTCATCTAAAACCTGAAACTCCACATTATCTCCTACCAGTGGTTTCCGGTTCTGGTTGCGAAAAATTCCTTTGGCTTTGCACTCATAAATCCGGCTGTGTCCATCGTGGACATAGTAAAAGCCGGCGATTCCTTTTATGATTTTTCCCTGCATGTATCCTTTCCTTTTGTAAAGAAAATTCCCTGTGGCCGTATGTACGCCACACGACCAGAGGGAATTTCTCTGACATGATTATTTGTGATTATTCATTGTTCTCTGAAGCAGGATCTGCATTGCCCTCTGTGGGTGCCGCTGTAGTTGCCTCAGTGGTTGCCTCTGTAGGCTTCGGTCCCAGGCTAACCTTAATTTCTATGGTAGTTCCTACCTTCACAGTATTGCCTGCTGACTGACTCTGCCAGAAAACAATGCCGCTTGCCTTGTCGTTGTACTCCGAAGTTACGCTTACATTAAGGCCTGCATTTTTCAGAGCAGCCTCTGCCGCCTCCTGCGTCATGCTGCCTGTGGTTACATTCGGTACCTCAACGGTTTCAGAGCCCTTACTCAAGGTTACCGTAATGGTGGTACCTTTATCAACACTGGTACCGGAATCAATGCTCTGGCCCATTACCTTACCGGCTTCCACTGTGCTACTGTAGTCCTCCTTATAGGAGCTGCTTAACTGCAGATTGTTCTTCTCCAGTTCTTCCTTGGCCTGATCCCAGGTCATATTTGTCAGATTCGGTACGGTAGCCTTAGAAGAACCCGCGCTGACTACGATGGTAATGGTGGAGCCCTCAGCTACTGAGTTGCCGCTTGCTGCACTCTGATTGATGACATAGCCCTGTGCCACTTCCTCGCTGGACTTTGTCTCTACTGTTACTTTCAGGCCTGCATTTTCCAACGTGCTGGTGGCCTCTGCTTCTGTATATCCTGTCACAGAAGGTACCTTCACATATACGATCTCCGGTCCCATGCTGACTACCACATCTACCACAGAGGACTTCTCCAACTGGGTTCCCTCATCGGGATCTACAGAGATTACAATACCGGATTCTACCTCATCATCATATTTTTCAATCTTATTCACTACCAGCTGTGCCAGATTCAAGGCTTTATAGGCTGCCTCGTAGCTGGAGCCTACAATACCTGCAGGCACCTCTGCCAGCTCGGAATTGTCACAAATGGTCAGGGTCACAGAAGTATGCTTATCGACACGAGTTCCCTCCACATACTGCTGATGGATTACGACTCCGTTTTCCATCTCCGGAGCGGAAACATATTCGTACATGACACCCAGACCCCGGGCATTGAGGATTTCCTCTGCCTCTGATGCCTGTTTGCCTACTACATCAGGCATCTCTGCCGTCTTTTCATCTTCCTCTGTCGCCGCCTGAGTGGTGAAGTTCACCGTAGGATCCTCGCTGCTTCCTCCGCTGAACAGACCAAAGGCTCTGCCGATGATCCATATTGCCAGAAGGACAATGAGAATGGCTACACCGATGCTGACACCGGTAATGATCTTTTCCATCTTGGAATCGGATTCCTCATCCTCTTCGTCATCCTCTTCGTCTGCTTCCTCATCCTCCTCCAGCTCTTCGTCCTCCTCTTCGTATCCACGCAGGTAGGCTTCTTCCTCCTGGTCGATAATGGGGGCTGCAGGCTGACGGCTCTCGTTTTTGATCTGCTCTACTTCCTCCGGGCTCATGACTCTGGTGGGATCATCACTGGCTACTACAGGAGCAATCTTAACAAAGTCCTCATCCGGCGTCATAAGTGCCCGGCGCAAATCTGCCATCAAAGCAGGTACGCTGGCGTAGCGGGCCTCCGGCTTTTTCTGGGTACACTTCAAAATAATCTTTTCCAGACTGATGGGAATCATGGGCTCATATTTTCTCGGCGGTACCATCTCACTCTGAATATGCATCAGTGCCACCTGCACCGTAGAATCCCCCTCAAAGGGCACCACTCCTGTCAGCATCTCGTACATTACAATACCAATGGAGTAGATATCGCTTCTCTCGTCACAATATCCCCCTCTGGCCTGCTCCGGGCTGATATAATGTACAGACCCCATGGCATTGGAACTGATGGTCTGGGAGGAAGCCGCCTTGGCAATGCCAAAATCTGCCACCTTTACCTTACCATCCTTAGAAATCATAATGTTCTGAGGTTTAATATCTCTATGAATGATCTTCTGATCGTGAGCTGCCTCAATTCCCTGACACAGCTGCATGGTAATCCCGATAGATTCCCGAATCTCCAGCTTACCCTTCTTTTCAATGTATTTCTTTAATGTAATGCCTTCGACCAGTTCCATTACAATATAATAGGTATCCCCATCATTTCCCACATCATAGATACTGACAATATTGGAATGAGACAGACCTGCCGCCGACTGAGCCTCTGTCCAGAATTTGCTGACAAAGCTGCGGTCAGAACAATATTCCTGTTTCAGGATCTTCACGGCTACCATCCGGTTGAGCTTTACATCCTTTGCTTTATATACATCTGACATCCCTCCGGAGCCGATTTTTTCAAGTACCTCATAGCGGTCTGACAAAAGCATCCCGATTCTGATCATAACGAAACCCTCTACCTTTCTACCAAAACTAAAGTAATATTATCCCGGCCTCCTGCCTGGTTTGCTGCATCAATCAAGGATTGTGCCCGCTCCTCCAGGGAACCGTCTGCAGACAAAAGCTGTCTGATTTTTTCGTCTGTTACCATGTTGGTCAGTCCATCGGTGCAAAGCAGCAGATTTTTATCCTGAAGCTTACATTCAAAGAAGTCCGGAGTTACTGTCTCATAGACCCCGACGGCCCGTGTAATAATATTTTTTTTGCGCTGGTATTCTTCGCTGTTGCGCTGAATCCGTCCCTGAGCTGCCAGCTCTTCTACCAAAGAGTGATCTCTGGTCACCTGAACCATGGCATCCTTCCCCCAGGTATAGAGACGGCTGTCACCTACATTGGCAATGGCCAGCGTATCTCCCTTTATGGATGCGGCCACCAGCGTCGTCCCCATTCCCTCCAGAGAAGGGTTCTTCTTTGCTTCCCCCCAGAGGCGTCGGTTCATCTCTTCAATACAATCTTTCAAAATCACAATTTCGTCGATACTGTCACTCTCACGGATCAACTCCAGCAAAAGCTCAACTGCTCGGTGAGAGGCATACTGACCTCCCTGATGACCCCCCATACCATCTGCAACCAGAAACAGATTCGGCAAATTTCCAATGGGCTTGGATGAGCAAAACAGATAATCTTCATTCACCTGGCGTAGTTGTCCGATATCGGTCAGACCACATGCATGCATCAATCATTGCCTCCCTTTTCATTTCTTTTGTTCCAGATAACTTCTGCGCAGCTGTCCACAGGCGCCATCGATATCCTTCCCCATTT
>CAYMSZ010000017.1:11531-14648 GCA_964393285.1 uncultured Lachnospiraceae bacterium
TTTTGAAAGCCTGGGTTTCTTCCAGTGTCCCCCGTTTAAAATCCCTTTCTTTAATGGGGTTTACCGGAATCAGGTTCACATGGCAATTTCTTTTTCCCAGAAGCTTTGCCAGCTTTCTTGCTCCTTCCACCGTATCATTCACGCCGTGAACCAGGCTGTATTCAAAGCTGATCCGACGACCTGTTTTTTCAAAGTAGTCATCGCAGGCTGCCAGGACTTCCTCCAAACTGTATTTTTTGGCAATGGGCATCAGCTCCTGTCTGGTGGCGTCATCACTGGCATGAAGGCTTAATGCCAGAGTAATGCTTAAATTTTCCTCGGCAAGTCTTCGGATCTGAGGCACCAGGCCGCAGGTGGATACCGTAATGGCACGACCACTGAGCTGCTGTCCCTTCTCATGGGTTAACAGGCGAATGAAACGAACCAGATTGTCATAATTGTCCATAGGCTCCCCGGAGCCCATGACAACAACGCTGTCCACCCGTTCTCCTGTTATTTTCTGGATCTGGTAGATCTGCTCCAGCATTTCCGAAGGCTCCAGTCCCCGCACCAGGCCATCCAGAGTAGAGGCGCAGAACCGACAACCCATGCGACAGCCTACCTGGGAGGATATACAGACGCTGTTGCCGTGATGATACTGCATCCATACACTCTCTATCACGTTTCCGTCCGGCAATTCAAACAAAAATTTTTTGGTGCTGTCAATTTTGGATTCCAGAATTTCTACAGGATGCAGGGTTATGAGAGGATATTTTTCCTGAAGCTTTTCCCGCAGCTGCAGGGACAGATTGGTCATCTCCTCATAGGAATCCACCATGCGATGATGGAGCCAGTCAAAGATCTGGGCTCCTCGAAATTTTTTTTCTCCCATTTCCACCATCACATTCTGTAATTCTTCCAGGTTCATGGAACGTATATCCATCGTTGTTCTCCTATTTCTCTTACTGCATTTTTTTATCTGTTTTCCAACCGGTCTGCTGTCTGCGGATTTTTTCTGCAGGCAGACAAAAAGAAGCCATCACTGTCATAGATTCCCGGAAGCAATTGCAGATATCCCTGCTTCATCGTATTTCCCGTCTTTGTCCTGCTGGCCTGCTCTGCCACAGCCTGGGGCATCCAGTCTGTCAGATCTACGGCTGTAAAGTCTGTCTTGCGGCACAAATATTGATAGTTTTCTTCATTTTCATCTGGATTTATGGTACAGGTGCTATAGATAAGATATCCACCAGGTTTCACATATTGGGAGACGATATCCAGAATGTTTCGCTGCAGCTGTACCAGCTCCTTCTGAGACTCCGGTGTCACATGGTACTTGATATCATTTTTTCGTCCCATGATTCCCAGACCGGAGCAGGGGAGGTCGGCAATCAGCACATCTACCTGTCCTTTTCTCTCTTCCTCCGGAATCAGGGCATCGTAGACCTGACACTTCATATTGGTAAGTTCCAGCCGGTTTTTGTTCTCCTCTATCATGGCTACCTTTTCTTTTGTCAGATCTCTGGAAAGAATTTGTGCCGGGATTTGGTATGCCCTTGCCATGTCTGCCACATACAGGCTTTTGCCTCCAGGTGCTCCACAAACATCCAGCACCTGAAATGCCTCTGTCTGATTCTCTGTTTTCCTGCTATGGGCTGCCAGCTGATTCAGAGCCTGAAACGCCACATGGGAAGAAAGCTGGGAGCTGATATCCTGGGGCTGAATCCACCCTTTCCGGAAGGCTTCCAGCTTCTCCAGTCGATCTACAGATTCCAACATCCAGGCATCTGCCAGATAGGGGTGTTCCTTTACTATAATATTCTGTTCTTCCAGACTGGCTTTTACCTGCCTGGAATCCTTTCCGTCTTTGTGGGTTACATGAATCATCAGAGGTCGTTCCTTCAAAACCGCCTGAAGCATCTCTTCCGTCTGTGAAAATCCATAGCGGTCTGTCCATGCTTCTACAATCCATAACGGCATACTGTAACGGATGGACAACCCTTCTGTCGTGCTTGATGGCGGGTAGGACAGTTTATCCTTGTCGACAGCAATATGCCGCAGCGTGCCGTTTACAAAGCCCTTCAAGCCGGAAAAGCCTCTCTTTGCCGCCAGCTTTACGGCTTCATTGCACACAGCAGAATCCGGCACAGAATCCATATAAAGGAGCTGGTAAACGCTCATTCGCAGCAAGGAGCGAATCAGAGGCTTCATCTTATTTAATTTTACGCTGGCGTACTGACCAATCACATAATCCAGCTGGATCTGCCTCTCCACCGTTCCTTCTGTCAGCCTGGTTACAAAGGCGCGATCTCTTTTGTCCAGATCCGGATATGCTTCCAGTCCGCGGCGAATCACCAGGTGGCTCAGATTCCCCTTTTCCAGGATTTCCTGAATCCAGTCCAAGGCTATGGCTCTCAGGTTGTGTTCCTTAGTCACGTCTTCTTCCTCCGTACAATAGAACCAGACGCAGCAGCTGCAAAACAGACAGCAAGGTATTTGCTACATAAGTCATGGCAGCTGCTCGAAGCACCTTCCTCGTCATTCCGGTTTCCTCTCGAATCAGGATTCCGTCCTCCTCCAAAAGCCTTAACGCCCGTCTGGATGCATTCCACTCCACAGGCAGGGTCACCAGCTGAAACAGTACTACGGCGCAAAATAACAGAATTCCTATTTCTGTCAGGATATAGCCAAAAAACAAACCGGCCAGAATCAATATAATGGAAAACCGGGAACCAAAATTGGCAACCGGCACCAAGGCCGTTCTCAGCTTCAAGGGCATATAATTTTCCTCATGCTGCATCACATGACCGCACTCATGGGCCGCTACGCCCACTGCTGCCACAGAGGCAGAGCTGTAGGTGCTTTCTGAAAGGAATACCACACGTTTTGACGGATCATAATGGTCTGTCAAAGTACCTGCCACCCTTTCCACAGGCACATCATAGATTCCATGATACTGGAGCAGTCTCCTTGCCGCCTCGGCTCCTGTCATACCGCTTTGGCTGCGTACTTTATCATATTTGCGGTAAGTAGCATTCACCCTGCCGGATGCAATCATACAGATCACCACTCCAATGATTACCAACAGATACATAGGGTCATAATAGGAATAATAAGGCATATTCAAGACTCCTTTCCTGA
>CAYMSZ010000018.1:0-7000 GCA_964393285.1 uncultured Lachnospiraceae bacterium
TTGGTTTGTATGAGTTTGGCTTGTAAAGAAGACGAAGCCTACGAGATTGAGAGTTGGCCACGTTTGTTGAAAGCCGCCACCTGGGAGGAACAAATCTATGATAAACAAAGAAGCAATATGGAACCGGATCGATGAAGGACAGGAGACTGCCATCCAAAGAGGCCGGTTCTTTTTTGATTGCCCGGAGATGGGTTTTGAGGAATATGGCACAGAGGCGGAGATCTGCCGATGGCTGGATCAGTGGCAGGTGCCCTATCAAAAAGATGTGTCCATCACAGGCGTAGTAGCCACCATCGGACAGGGGGATTACCATATCGCCGTAGCAGCAGATATGGATGCATTGCCCAGAAAAAACGGAGCAGGCTGTATCCATTCCTGCGGTCACAGTATCCAGGTGGCCAATGCCCTGACGGTATTGGAGGCACTTTTGCCGGAGGAAAAGGCAGGAAATCTGAACTGTCGTATCAGCTTTTTCTTTACCCCGGCAGAGGAATTGACCAATCCGGATTTTCGCAGCAGGCTCATGGCAGAGGGAAAGGTTCTGGGGCGCTCCGGTAAACAGGATATGATTGCCAGAGGTTTCTTTGATCATGTGGACTGCGTTCTGTCCTGTCATGCCAGCGGTACGCCGGGACAGGTCTTTGATGTCCGTTCTGTTCTGGCAGGCTTTTTGTTAAAGAAAGCTACCTTCCATGGTCAGGCCTCCCATTCCGGAGTAGCGCCTCATCTGGGACGCAATGCCCTTCACGGAGCCATTCTGGCCCAGAATGCCATTTCTTTTATGAAAGATCAGTTTGCGCCGGAGGATTGTGTCCGGATTCAGCCGGTTATTGGTCAGGTCAGTGGTGGCATCAATATCATTCCCGATGAAGCAGTTCTGGAGACCTATGTTCGTGCCATTGATAAGGATACCCTGTTCCACGCAGCGAAAAGATTTGATGACTGTATCCAGGCAGCAGCCCTGGCTCTGGATCTTCAGGCGGAGATTGAGACAGCTCCCGGTTATTTGCCATTAAACCAGTCTAAAAAGCTGAATGAAACGGTGGAGGAGAATATGCTGGCCTTCTGTCAGACCGAAGACATTGGCAGAGATCCCATCTCGGGAGCCAGCGGAGATGTAGGAGATCTGGGAACTCTGGTACCCACCGTTCAGTTTGGCTTTGGCGGGGTACAGGGAGTGTTCCACAGTGATGTATTTTCCATAGCAGATGAGAAGCTGTGTTATCTTACTGCTTCCAAGGTTATGGCAGGAACCATTGCAGACCTGGTCAATGACCCGGGGCGCAGAGCATCCAATGAGAATTTCCTGACAGACAAGGAAGAATATTGTAGAACCTGGCTAAGCTAAAAAAACGGGAAAAAATGTAAAATTTTGTACAAGAAACCCCCGTATTTCCTGGATTTTTTGAAATTAATGAAATAAGCTCAGCACTTTTTCATTGACAGGCTTTTGTATCAATGTTAAGATATTTATGATCTTTTTTTCATATATTGTGTTTTGTACAGCAATGGTGCTGTTCAAATAAAAACTATTATGCATAAGAGAGGAAGATGCAAAATGAAGAACATGAAGAGAATTGTAGCACTCGTTCTCGCAATGGTCATGATGTTGTCTCTGGCTGCATGCGGATCCAAGAGTTCCGATGACAGCAGCGCAAACAGCGGTTCTGATGACACCAAGACCTACAGTATCGCCCTGCTGGTTCCCTACCTGGGTGACCAGAGCTACTTTGACACGACCAATTCCGGTCTGGAGCAGCTGAAAGAAAAGTATGACAATGTGAAGACTCAGGTTATCGAGATGGGTACTGACAAGAGTAAGTACAACGACTTCTTCGATGATGCCTGCGCTTCCGGCCAATACGACCTGGTCGTATCCGGTGGTACCGACGCTGAGGAAGCTCTGTATGTAGCTTGTGAGAAGTATCCGGATCAGCTGTTTATGAACTTTGACTACTCCGATGAGCCTCCGACGAACTGCTATGCTGTTACCTACAGCACTGCTGATGAGGGCTATCTGGCCGGTTATCTGGGATCTCTGATTACTCTGAGTTCCATGGAAAAGGCCAATGCAGATGCTAAGATCGGTGTTGTAGTTGGTATGGATCTGCCTTCCATGAACGATTTCATCGGCGGCTTCTGTGAGGTTGCTACTGAGAATGGTGTTCAGGTATACATCGCTTATCCCGAGTCCTTCTCCGATACTGCTAAGGCAAAAGAGCTGGCTCTGGAGATGTATGAGCAGGGTTGTGATGTGATCTGGCAGGTAGCTGGTTCCGCCGGTACCGGTGTGTTCGAGGCTGCTGCTCAGGTTGACAAGTATGCCTTTGGTGTAGACTCCGATCAGACTCTGTCTATTGGTGATGCTTCCCTGTCCGCTACAATTGTTACTTCTTTCTTTAAGGATTGTGGTGCTTCCATTGTAAACGCAGTAGAGTTGCTGATGGCTGATCAGTTCCCTGCTGGCGAGTGCAGAACTCTGGGTCTGGCTGAGAATGCTGTAGGTCTTTGTGACAATGAGCAGTATCAGTCCATGGTTCCTGAAGAGATTCGTACTGCTGTAGAAGAGAAGATCGAAGAAGTGAAGAGTGGTGCCGTTACTGTTTACAGCGTTAAGGCTGATCCCGACAGATGGGAAGAAGTAAAGGCTGCTGCTACCGCTGCGAAATAAGTAAACAATGTGGAATATATGGGATCCGTTTGGGAGCACATGTGTTCCGGACAAAAACGGGGGAGAATGCTCTGATTCAGAGCATTCTCCTTTGTACAAAAAAAGAGGGATGTCATGAGTGAGACGATATTAAAGCTGGACCACATCACCAAAGTTTATCATAACGGTGTTGTGGCAAATCGAGATATCACGGTTGACTTTAAAAAAGGCGAGATTCACTCCATTTGCGGAGAGAACGGTGCCGGTAAGTCCACCCTGATGAAAGTGATTTTCGGCGTAGAGAACGCCTCGAGCGGTACAGTAACATATAAGGGAGAAGAAGTCCATTTCAACAGTTCCATGGATGCCATTCATGCCGGTATCGGAATGGTATACCAGCATTTCATGCTGATTCCGTCTTTGACGGTGGCACAAAATATCATTCTGGGTATGGAGCCCAGAAAGGGTATGTTTATTGATTACAAAACTGCTGTTGAAACGACCCAGGCCCTGGCGAAAAAGTACCATTTTGATGTGGATGTTACCAAAAAGGTTTCTGAGTTGTCTGTAGGTGAGAAACAGAAGGTAGAGATTTTGAAGACTTTGTACCGGAATGCAGAGCTGATCATTCTGGATGAGCCTACCTCTGTATTGACGCCTCAGGAGACAGAGCAGTTGTTTGTAGAGCTGGAAGGCTTTAAGAAAGAGGGACATACTATTCTCTTTATTTCTCATAAGCTGACAGAGGTAAAGCAGATTTCCGACCGGATTACCGTTATCCGTAACGGAGAAAGCTGCGGTACATATAACAACGAAGATGTGTCTTTGGATCAGTTGACTGCATTGATCGTAGGTCGTGAGGTATCCTCTTCCTACGATGAGTTTAAGAAGCCTGTGGAGAACCAGAAGCAGGTACTCCGTGTAGAAGGCGTCAAGAAGGTCATGGATGGGGTAGAAGTGGTGAAGGGAATGTCCTTTGCCGTAAAGAGTGGGGAGATCTTAGGTATTGCAGGTGTCCAGGGTAATGGACAGGATCATCTGATTCGCTGCATTACCGGTCTGGAGCATATGACAGAGGGTAAGGTATCCCTGAATGGAGCGGATATCACCAAGATGTCCATCAAGAAAAAGAGAGCAGCCGGTATCGCTTATGTACCGGAGGATCGTATGGAGGATGGTTCCGCCCTGGAAGCTTCTCTCAGCGATAATATTGTTTCTACCTATTATGAGCGTGACCAGTTCAGCGGCAATGTATTCCTGAAGCAGAAGTCCATCAATGCTGAGGCAGACCGCCTCATTGATGAGTTCTCCATTAAGACCCAGTCCAACCAGACGAAGGTGGGAGCACTGTCCGGTGGTAATATTCAGAAAGTCGTATTTGCTCGTGAGTTTAATACCAATCCTTCCTGCATGATTGCAGAACAGCCTACTCACGGTATCGATATCGGTAGCGCAGACTTTATTCACAAGCGTCTCATCGATATGAGAAATGATGGCGCAGCTGTTTTGATGGTCAGCGCAGATTTGGATGAGGTCATGAGTTTGTCTGACCGTATTCTGGTTGTTTACGATGGTGAGATCGTAGGTTATTTCCGTAACTTACAGGGTCTGACCCGTGAAGAACTGGGTTACTACATGCTGGGTGTGAAGAGACACACGGCAGAGGAGTTAGGAGGCGCACTCAATGACTAAGAAAAAGAAAAATTTTTGGAATGTCCTGGCCACCAACGATATGGCTTTCGATGCGATTAAGATTCTGATTGCCATTCTGATCGTATTGGTGATTACCTTTGTGGTGTTGTGCCTGGTATGTGACACTCCTGTAGATGCTTTTGTGACCATGCTGGTAACACCTGCTAAGAGCTGGACCTTTTTTGGTCGTGTACTGAAGAATATGGTGCCTATCGTATTCTCCGGTCTGGCTTGTGCATTGTTGTTCCGTACCGGTCTGTTTAACATGAACGTAGAAGGTATCTATTACCTGGGTGGTATCATCTGTGCAGAACTGGCCATCCGCCAGATTGGCAACAGTGTAGTACACCCTATCGTGGTTGTTATGATTACCGGTCTGGCCAGTGCTGCCATGATGTGCGTTTCCGGATTTTTAAAAGCCAAATACAACGTCAATGAACTGGTTTCCTCTCTGATGCTGAACTCTATTATGTTGTATTTTGGTCTGTATGTGTTAAAGAATACCAGCCTGAGAGACCCGGCTTATCCGAATATCGGTTCCTACGAGTTCCTGGATACAGCTACCCTGCCTCTCATCAGCAAGTCTTTGGGTATTACCATTGGTTTCCCGCTGTGTGTGCTGGCAGTTATCGTGATCCACATTTTGTTGCAGAAGACCAAGTTGGGCTATCAGATCCGTACCTCCGGTCTGAATGCCAAGTTTGCCAAGTATTCCGGCATGAGCGCTTTCGTACTGTTTATGTTGGTACATGTACTGGCAGGATTTTTAAGCGGCATGGGTACTTCCCTGGAGCTTTTGAGCAATTACAACCGTTTCACCTGGAAAGAGCTTTCTAACTTAGGTTGGGATGGTGCTATGATGGCTATGCTGGGTCGTAACAGTCCTATCGGTGTATTGATTGCTTCCTTTGGCATGAGCTGGCTGACCATTGGTGCTACCCAGCTTCAGTACATGGGCGTAGATAAGGAGATCATCTCCATCGTAAAGGCAGTTCTGGTACTGCTGATTTCTTCTCAGTACTTCCTGAGAAAGTGGAAAGAAAAGGCTTTGTTGAAGGAGGGAACAGAAAATGATTAGTATTGGTGATCTTTTGTTACGTATTTTCAGTTCAGCCTTTTTGGCAACACTGGTGCGTGTGAGTGTTCCGCTGATCTGTGCTTCTCTGGCAGCCTACATTGCCAGCCTGGCAGGTATCCCTAACATCGCCGTAGAAGGTGAGATGCTCATGGCAGCTCTCTTTGCAGCTATGGGCGGCTACTGGACAGGCAGTGCCTGGGCAGGCCTTTTGATTGCTATTGCAGTAGGCGTGGTGATGGCTTTGATTTTGCCTTATTCTTCTATGAAGCTAGGTACCTCGCCGATTTTGGTAGGCATTGCATTAAATACCTTTGCCACGTCGTTTACGGTATTTCTTTTGTATATCTTTACAGGCAATAAGGGTACCAGTGCTTCTCTGGCATCCCCTACCTTGCCTACCATTAACATTCCTTTCCTCAGCAAGATTCCGATTCTGGGACCTATGCTGAATAACCAGTACACCATCACCTACATCTGTATTGTGTTGATTGTACTGCTGGCTATTCTGGTATACAAGACCCCCTTCGGTCTTCAGATTAAGGCTTGTGGATTGGACGAGAATGCAGCCCGCTCCGTAGGTATCAATGTGAACCGTGTTCGTGTTATTGCTGTTATGATGTCCGGTACTCTGGCTGCTTTAGGCGGTGCTTATATGACCATGGGTTATCTGACAGCCTTTACTGCCAACATGATTGCAGGACGTGGCTGGATCGGTATTGCAGCCCAGTCCATTGGTGGTGCCAACATGCTGATCGTAGGCTTGACTACAGCGGTCTTCGGCGTGTTCCAGGCATTGTCCAATATTCTTTCTATCTACAACCTGCCTAGTGAGCTGGTACAGATGATCCCCTATGCAGGCGTATTGCTGGGCTTCGTCATCCTCTCTGTTATCAAGTATTACAAGACGAAGAAGGCTACCGGCGAAGGCTGAGAATAAGCATTTTTGAGAAATAAAGTGATTCAGAAAACGCTTCAGAAATAGTATAACAGGCTATTTCTGAAGCGTTTTTAATTCATGATTTTGTTTCATGTATTTGATTGACAGAAGTCTCTTTTACTGATCCGAATCAGAATGGGTAAGAGTAGGCAGAACTTCATTCAGCCAGGCCACTGCCTCTACTACTCCTTCTTCCGAAAACTCCTTTTGACAGGAGAGGATCTCCTCAGAGGGAGTATAGGCCATGGCATATGGCTCAGGCCAGGCATAGACCTGCAGAATGACAGTATCCTCCAGGTTGTCTTTCTTGAGAAGAAACCGCATTCCCTCACAGGAACCGGTGAAAGTGCTTTTCTTTAAAAATCCCAAAGGAAGTATATCTTCACGTTTTAACATATGATTTCATATCCTCCGCTAATTCACAGGTAAATTGTAGTGCAACTCCGGTAAACGGTTGAATACAGCGAATCTCATAGGAATGCAGGGCAGTGCGATGCATCCCGTAGGAACCCTCCGTACCATAAAAAGGATCTCCCAGTAAAGGATGTCCCAGATAGGCCATATGCACCCGAATCTGGTGGGTGCGTCCGGTATGGAGCCGCAGCCGAACCAGGGAATATGCCGGGTCTGTACAGACAGAAGG
>CAYMSZ010000018.1:7100-8658 GCA_964393285.1 uncultured Lachnospiraceae bacterium
ACAGAAGGGTACCAGGATTGCAACACCTCATAATCTGTCACGGCTCTTTCTCCATCAGGACGAACCTGTCTCAGAATCAGAGAGTCCTCCCGGCGCCCCAGAGGGGCTTGGATAGTGCCGGATGCAGGAGAAGGTCGACCCTCCACCAATGCCAGATATGTGCGCTGGAGAGTGCCATTTTTTCGCTGTTGATCAAAAGCTGCCGCCGCAGCAGCGTGTTTGGCAATAATCAGGAGACCGGATGTATCCTTATCCAGCCTGCCTACAGGCCGGACTACCAGATTTTGTCCCAGCTGTTCATAATGATAGACCAGGATATTGGCCAGAGAATCCTGATAGTGGCCATGACTGGGATGAACCACCAGTCCGGCAGGCTTATTCACCACCAGCATATCCTCATCTTCATATCGGATATCCAGTTCTCCGGGGGTAGGAATCAGCTGGTGAGAACCGGTTTCCTCCTGCTCTAAACCGATTACCAGAGTCTCTCCGGTATGGAGTATATAACGAACACTGACTTGTCTGCCGTCCACTGTGATACCGTCTGATCGAAATTTCAGACGGCTGACCTGACGGACAGACAAACCGAAATGCCGGTGAAGAATTTCTTTCACCGGCTTTCCGTCATCCGTTTTTGTAATAGGATAAATAAGCTCTCGTTTCATAATCTATGGTGTCTGCAGGTCACCAGCGAATCCGGTAGCCTGCTTCCTGCAATTCTCCTTCCAGCTCTGCGCGGTCCGCATCATTGTTGTCACAGCATACGATGCTGCCATCCGGAAGCAATACGGTGTAATAGTTGCCCCAATAGTGAAATTCTGCTCTCATTGTCATGGTGGGTACCTCCTGTCTGTTTGATAAGACATAGTATATCCCTTAGACTGTCCAATAAAACGGACAACATGTAGCAGAAAATTTTGTGTGTTACTATTCAGCCCTTAGCAAAAACAGGGCTCTCATAACCATATTTTGTGTGACTGCATGAATACGGTTTGTTTTCTCATAGTATAACATGATGGGAGTTTTCTGTCGAGAGTGGGAATCTTTTCGAAAAATCCTTATGAAAGGGAATCTTTTCGAAAAATACTCAGGCAAAAAATACTCATATGGAACTTCTTGGAAAATACTTGCTATTTAAAGAAAATAATGCTATAGTAAATTTTATCCAATCCGATGTACAGCAGGAGGGTCCGCTCTGCCTTTTGCTGTATCTTATATCTTATAACATAAGTCAAAAGAACATCACAAAGTAAAATCCAAAAGGAAATCACAAAGTGAATCAAGGAGTCCCATAGGACGACAAAGGAGAAATCCAAAATGAAGAAAAGACTTAGACAGTGGCTCAGTCTGGCAATAGTGGCTGCGATACTGTTTACTTCTGTTGCTTTTGCACCTACGACGACAGCTCAGGCGATAGAGCAAGCGTCGACGGAGACAGTGACAGAAAGTATGGATGAGGAGGTATCGGAACATATCGCAGAAAGTGCACCAGAGACAGAACCTACGGAGACAGAGGAAAATACCTTAGAAGAAGAATCTGCAGAGGCAGAGGAAAGTA
>CAYMSZ010000018.1:8758-14338 GCA_964393285.1 uncultured Lachnospiraceae bacterium
AGCGGTATCTGTATGCGGAGGTACCATCGCACGGAAATGGCTGAATGGATATGATGCCTTTTGTCTGGAAGAGGACAAGGAATATCCGGAAGGAGCAACTTATTATTACAAGGCGGCGTCAGATGCTGCCTACAGCGGCTCCGTTGGCTGGCTGACACAGCACTTTGCTTCCTCAGGAAGAGAAGACTATGCGTTTAGCGTACACCAGGCAGCCATATGGGCAGTGGAGCAGGGTAAGACTTCCTACAGTGAAGCATTGGAATGGGCCAGAAGCTATGCGTCAAGCGTCCATATGAGTAGTGGAGTAGATGAATATGTGGAGGCGGTAGCAGAGCTGGTTACGGAATCCCAGGAACAGAGCGCAATCTCATATGTGTATGATCCTAGCAATAGTGCCAATCAGAGGCTCATTTTATATGACTGCATCTGGGGCAGCAAAGAAGTAAAAAAGCCGGATCCATGGAAAGCCAAGGTAACCCTGGATAAAGTAGACGGAGTGACCGGTTCCAGACTGACAGGCAACAGCACCTTCCAGATATACGAGTGGAGCGCTGCCCAAAATCAGTATGTGGAAAGTACCGTATATACCATGGAACGGCAGTCAGACGGTACCTATTCTGTGGTATCTTCTTCCGATGCGTATGAGAATGGTTATCTGTACTACACAGATGACAACCAGGGCAAATTCGGAATACAGGAAACTGCCAGCCCGGCAGGATATCTGCGGGATACGCAAATGTCATATTTTCAGATGACAGAAGACGGACAAACCTGGCAGGTAGGAAATGAAGACCCGTCTCAGTATGCCATTCAGGATAGCACAAAATTTGCAAATCAACCGGTATGGGTACGGATTCGCATATCTAAGGTAGACCGCTATACCCACAATTCCATTGAATCAGAAGCAGTATTTACCGTGTATAGTGAATATGGAAATCTCAGTACAGCTGTTAATTTTACCAGGCAGTCAGACGGTTCCTATTTATCTGATAAAATTTATTATGCCGACACTGTGGACAATGCCAATTATGGCAAATTCTATGTCTGCGAAACCAAAGCACCGGAAGGCTACTATGGAGATTGGCAGGATTCTGAGAATGATTCCACAGAGCAAAGCCTGTATGGACAAGGCGCAAGAAACAAGGTGACATACCACTTTGCGGCAGAAGCAGATGGAAGCAATCACAATACAACCATCACCATCAGCAACAATGAAGAGGGAACATTCTGGAATGAAAGACAATACGGATATGTGACCCTGCTGAAATCTGACACAGAAGTGGACATGCCATCAGAAGGAGATCCCATTACCCAGGGGGATGGAACTGCGTTGGATGGCGCCGTTTACGGGCTGTATGCGGCGGAAAACATTTATGCATCCGATGGGAGTACAGGTCTGTTGTATGCCAAAGGAGAACTGGTGCAGCAGGAGACCATAGGCTATTCTCCGGTCATGGATGCCTTTGGCTACCTTTTGGATGAGGACGGCAATCGATGCGTGGAAACCGGGAAAGAAGCCATGGTCAGCGATACCCCCGGACAAACTGTTTTTGGTCAGATTGAATTGGGATCCTATTATATCAGCGAAATCAGTCCGGCTCCGGGATATCAGCTGGACACGGTCAGTCAGCATAGCGATGAACTGACCCGGTATCATGCCACATTCACCTATCAGGGGGAAGCTGTGGCATTGATCGAGAGAGACGAGTATGCCAGAGAGGATAAGAATACTCTGACATGGGAGGATAATCTGGATTCCCATAATATCTACAGCGGAGACTATGTGACCAAACAGGCTGCTCAATTCGTCAAGATAGACGATCTGGAAAATGATTCAGAAGGCATCACAATAGAAGGGGCAGGCTTTACCATCTATCGAATCAGTGACCTGACCGGAGTAAAGGACGGAACCTGGAAACCGGCAGAGGGCAGTCTGTGGACCAAGGCTGATATAGAAAAATTTGAGACCTATGATTTCACAAAGGAGGAGACACCTCTGATCTATAAGAAAGCCTCTGACACATGGAGTAACGGTGATACGGCATGGCTGGTACCGGAGGAAACCTACGGAGAAAATGCTTACCGGGTAGGAGAAATGTTCACCGATGAGAATGGATATCTGGTTACCCCGGAGCTGCCCATTGGTCAATATGTCCTGATTGAGACTACGGTTCCACAGGGTAAGGTACAGGCAGATCCTATCCTGATTCAGATTACCACAGATTCCGCTACGCCGCAGAAAACCAGATACATCAAAAACGAATCCATTCAGACATACCTTCGTATCGTAAAAACAGATTCCGATGCGTCCGAAGAAGGAAATAGTACAGTCCTGAAGGCAGGAGCCGCCTATAAAATTTTGCTATTATCGGATCCTGTAGATTTTGCCAAAGACAATGACAATCAGGCATGGAAACTGAAAGATGGATATTTGACCTGTCCGGATCCATATCAGACAGGAGTCGCCTACGGCACAGAAGAACAACCCTTTGCGGTACAGCTGGTAACGGATCCTGCTACAGGTAAGATCGTAGATGCTTACATAGAGTTACCCTACCAGCTGCCCATTGGTACCTATCAATTGGTGGAGGTACAGACACCGGATGGTTTTGTACAAAATGGATACGAGACCATGTTGGTAGACAGTTCGGATGAGAATCAGAACGGATATGAACTAATCGAGACAAAAGAAGATCCTGTGACATTCACCATATCCGATGAACAGGTATATCCGGATGGCCAAATGGGAATGTCTAAGTACGCAAGTGCAGATGCCTACGGAAACCTGACAATCTGGGTGGAACAGTCCAACAAAGAACAGAAAGGTATCCTTCAGGTCACTAAGGTAGGAGAAAAACTGGCAGACTACGACAACGGAACATTTACATATGCTCTGGCACCGGTGGAAAAAGCATCATTTGCCATTTATGCAGCAGAAGATATTTATTCGCAACAGATCGACTCAGAACAGTTAGATGCCTACGGCGTCAGCCTGGATGACTATCTGATCTGGCGTCAGGGAGATCTGGTGGGAACAATAGAGACCGATGAGAATGGTTTTGCCTATCTGGGAGATTTGTACATCGGTACCTATGAAATTCAGGAGATTCAGGCAGGAGACGGTTTTATACGCAGTACCTATGTGGATACGGTTACCGTAACCGGAGGGGACAGTAAAGTTAGCTATACCGTATATGACAGTGCCTATGAAAACACGAGGCAGAAGGTGTCCCTTTCCGTCATAAAAACAGACGGTCTTTCAGGAGACGGTCTGGAAGGTGCTGTATTTGGAATCTATGCATCGGAAGATATTTATTCCTATATTTGTTATGACGAAGATACCGATTCTTACCGGATTAACAGAGAAGGGATATTACTGGTAGAAGCGGGAACCTTATTGACCACTGCCACCACAGACGAGACAGGGACTCTTCAATTTGACATAGACCTGCCTTTAGGTCAGTATGAGATTCGGGAGATTCAGGCACCGGAAGGCTATCAGATGAATGAAGAGGTCTTTGAGGTAGATGCCGGATATCAGGGTCAGGATGGAGAAGAAATCATATATCTAACGGTAGAAGTTACAGATCAGCCAAAGAAACTCAGATCCACAGAAGAACCGGAAGAACCACAACAGCAGGAAGCGCCGCAACAGCCTGTGATTACGCCGGAAACACCAAAGGAGGAGGTGGAAACCGGAGAGTCTGACGCAGTGTTTTATTATGGAGCGATCTGTGTGATCTCGTTGCTTCTGGCAGGAGGATGCCTGTACCGGCGGAGAAAAAAAGCTGTCAAAAAGAAGCAGTAAAAAAACAGTAAAAAAGAAGTAGTAAAAAAAGAAGTGGTAAAAAAATAGAAAACAGAAAAGTAAAAAAGTAGAATATGAAAAAGGGGTTAGTCCCTTCCGCAACTGAGAAGTCGTGAAGGGGCTGCCCCTTTCTTTGCCAGCCTGCTTACCTGCTATATTTCTTTTCTAACAGGTGGATTCCCTGATACAGAATCGTAGACATCAGGCATAGAATCACAATGCTCATTAACATCCAGTCCATTTTAAAGGTCTGAGAGGCATAGATGATGAGATATCCCAGTCCTGCCTTGGCAGATAAAAATTCACCGATAATCACACCGACCAGACACAAGCCGATATTTACCTTCATATTGCTGATGAGCATAGGAATAGAGGCAGGAATAATAACCAGCTTCATAACATCGGATTTGTGCCCGCCCAGGGTGTAGATCAGACGAATCATGTCACTGTCGATTTCATGAAATCCTGTATACAGTGTAATGATAGAACCAAAAATAGCAATAGAAACAGCAGCTGCCACAATGGTTTTCGTACTGTTGCCCAGCCAGACAATCAGCAGAGGCGCCAGAGCGGATTTTGGCAGACTGTTTAGCATCACCAGATAAGGCTCCACCATAAGGGATACCCTTGGCATCCCCCACAGGAGAACAGCAAGGAGCAGTCCCACCACTGTAACAATCAGAAAACTAATGAGAGTTTCCCCCATTGTTACGGACAGGTGGAGCCAGAGGGTACCGTTTTGTGCCATTTCACAGGCAGTACGGAAAATTCGGCTGGGGCTGCTGAATATAAAGGAATTGATCCAGTTCAGCCGGGCAGAGATTTCCCATAAGCCTAAAATAAGAATAAAAAGCAGGAGCCGTCCGCAGGTAATCTGCAGCTTCTGCTTTTCCAATTCGTGCAGATAATGACGATGAGATGCCGTCATCGTGTCTTCCTCTTTAGGAACAAGGGGACTGATAGACTTCATCCGACTTCAACTCCTTCCATATCAAGTTAAAATAATGAGAAAATTCTCTGGAATTCCTTTTTTCCAGAGGCGAAGTATATTCTTCCGGGAATGTGACGGAGAGATACTGCTTGATATGACCGGGCCGATGGGACAAAATGAGAATCCGATCAGCCATGCTAATGGCCTCTGACAGATCATGAGTCACCAAAATAGCAGTTTTCTTCTCCTGACGGATAATGGAGCCGATATCATCAGATACTTCCAATCTTGTCTGATAATCCAAAGCGGAGAAGGGCTCATCCAATAGCAGAAGCTCCGGATCAAGAGCCAGGGTGCGAATCAAAGCAGCCCGTTGTTTCATTCCTCCGGAGAGAGCAGATGGATGGGAAAAAGCAAAATCCTGCAGCCCATAAATCCGCAGCATGCGGTCTACCCGCGCCAAAGCGTCTGGAGTTTTCTTCTTTTGAATTTCTAATCCAAGTAAAATATTATCATAAATGGTGCGCCATTCAAAAAGATGATCTTTTTGCAGCATATATCCGATTTCCGGGGAGATCCCTTCGATCTGGTGCCCCTGGAGATAGATACGGCCGCAATCCGGATGGAGCAGCCCACATATTAAGGAAAGAAGAGTCGACTTGCCGCAGCCGGACGGCCCTACAATGGCAACAAACTCTCCGGAATGAACGGAAAAGGAAATGTCATTCAAAGCCAGCGTTTCTCCTACGGGAGTGTGGTAAGAGAAGCAGATATGGCTCAGAGAAAGCATATCAGAATCCATGGTTACTCCTTTATTTTACGTTTACAATTTATTGTATGA
>CAYMSZ010000019.1:0-14064 GCA_964393285.1 uncultured Lachnospiraceae bacterium
TATGAGTGGCTACGGACCAAGGTGTCGGGAGTTCGAATCTTCTCTGCCGCACATCGAAGAAGCCTTGAGACGATTGCGTTTCAAGGCTTCTTTTTCGTAAACAAATATAAGAACTGAAAATAACAGTTCCAATAGAATCTTGAGGAAGGTGCAGCTATGAAAATTTTATTGGTTTGTGCAGGGGGAGCATCCACAGGACTGCTTCTAAAGAAAATGGAAAAGTATTGGGCAGAGCAAGGAGAACCTCTGCAGATTAAGGCCACCAGTGTATTCTCCTGTGTCAGCAAGGCAAAGGACTATGATATCATTATGATGGGTCCCCAGGTTGCCTATCAATTAAAGAACATCCAGAAGGAAGTACCGAATCCGGTAGAAGTCATTCCGTCTCTGGATTATGGAATGCAGAACTGTGCAAATATTTGGAAGCTGGCGCAGAAAATGTATGAAAAAACAGGGGAAGATATCAACGGGTAGGAAAGAAAACAATGCCATATGATGGCTAAGCAGGAAGACTCGTTAAAAAGTGAGGGAATATGAACTATACGCTGGGTGAAGTGACCAAATTACTGGAGGTTTCCAAAAGCACCATTCGTAACTATGAACGACAGGGACTGTTGGAAATATCCCGTAAGGAAGATAACAATTACAGAAGCTTTACGGAAGAGGATGTCTGGATCCTTCGTGAAATCCGTGCCTTTCGCGGACTTCGGTTTTCTTTGGAAGAAATCTATGATCTTATGGGAAATACAGGTGAGCAGGGCGTGGCTGAATTATTGCAGAATAAACGGCATGAACTGGTGAAGGAAGCGGCAGAATTATTAAAACAGATCGATAAGCTGGGACATATGGAAAAAAAGCTGGCTGACATACACCAAACGAGAGAACCTGAGGTCATAGAGATGCCTGCCTTTTATTGGCTGAAATGTACCAATGAAAATCTGGATATTCAGAAACACTGGACAGACTGGCTGCCATATGTGTTTATTAGTCCACTGATATATGATCTGGACAAAGAAGCACGAACCAGCGTGGGACTGGGTATCAAGGAAAAGGATATGCGGGAGCTGGGAATTGCGGTACCTGATGAGGCTCTTCGAATATCAGCTTCCCATGCTGCTGTGGTTACAGCGGAAAAAGCCGATAATGATCCGGAGGGATATTATGATGAGATTCGATCCCTCCAGGATTATGCATCTGCATGCGGCTATCAGTGGAAGAAGGAAGCATTGGTTCAGGGCGTATTTACTCTTATGGGTGAAACAGGAGAGAAACATTACTATACACGAATATGGCTTCCCCTTCAGGATAAGAAGTGTGCTACGGTGACACACTTTTGATAGAAAGATAACACATCAAATTGTGTGAAAATAAACAAAATTATTTTAATTTTAAAGAATATTAGAACAATAATGAGAGATAATGTTAAGGATTTGACATTATCTCTTCTTTTTTGAACACATAAAATGTGAAAAAAATATTGTTAAAAAATAGTTGAAAGTGTCACTATGACACGGTTTATAATGTCGTCACAGCAAGATTTTTTCGAAAGTCAAGGAAGGAGGACAAAAATGAAAAAAGTGATATCATTGCTGATGGCGTTGATTCTGTGCGTTTCCGTAGTTGGCTGTAGCAGTACCGGAACACAGAGTACAGAGCCTGCGGGGACAACCCCAGTGGAAGAAACGTCAGTAGAAACAACAGGGGAGGAAAAAGGTTCTTACACACCTGGAACATATACCGGAGAGGGATCTGGTTATGGTGGCACCGTTACAGTGGCTTTGACCGTAGATGCCGAGAAGATTACAGATGTACAGATTACCGGTGAAAATGAAAGCCCCAATGTAGGTCAGGCTGCAATCCCTACTCTGACAGAGCAGGTATTGAACGCTCAGGGAGGACAGATTGATGGAGTGTCTCAGGCAACTGTGACATCGGACGCTGTTCGCACAGCTGTTGCCATGGCACTGGCTGAGGCAAAGGGTGAGACAAAAGGACAGACTGAGGTAAAGATGGCACCAGGAACATATACAGCCAGTGCATGGGGCTTCTCTCAGGTACGGCAGGTTCCGGTTACCGTGACAGTTTCTGAAACAGAGATTTTGTCAATTGATGTAGACTGTGATGCAGCAAAAGAAACCCAGTGGTTTTTACAGTCTGCTATTGACAATATGATTCCCAGAATGCTGGAGTATCAAAGTGTGACAGTAGATTCGATCACCGGAGCTACCACATCTTCCGGCGCTATTAAATTAGCAGTAAAGGATTGTCTGACACAGGCTTTGAAGGCCGCAGGTACAGATGAATCCGCCATTGAGAATTTCTATGTAGCTCAGCCCAAGAGTACAGACGTAGAAACCATAGATGTGGATGTAGTAGTTGTAGGAATGGGTGGAACCGGAACCGCAGCAGCTATGAAGACTGCAGAGCTGCAGAAGGAGAATGGCAAGGAAGTTTCTGTACTGGCACTGGAAAAGGCCGGTACCTATGGTGGAACATCTTCTTCCACAACCAGTTTGTTGGCATTCAACTCCGAGAAGACCATTGCAGATTACGGAGAGTCTAACTACACAGACCTGGATGAGATTCGCCAGTATTTGACGGATACAGGAATTTTGGGTGTAGGCAATAAGTATGCAGAATGGTACTGGAATGATATTTTTGAAGTGTCCGGATCTTTGGTTGATTGGCTCATTGGACATGGATTCTATTTTGGCTCCGCTCGCCCGGGATTCTGGGGCAAATGGTCCACACAGTACTACTATTGTGATTCCGAAGGTGAGGACAATCTGACAGAGATTCATAATTGCTTCGATTCCATGGTAGCAGACTATGTGAAGTTGGGCGGACAATACATGACAGAAACAGAAGGATATGAGCTGATCTATGATGCAGACAGCAATACAGTGACAGGTGTAAAGGCAAGAAACCTGGCAGACGGTACCGAATACATCATCAATGCCAAGGCCGTTATTATGGCTACCGGAGGATTTGGCGGTAATGGCGAGATGATGAAGGAATACAACGGAGGAGATTACTGGCTGTTTGGACATGAGCAGAACGATGGTAAGATGATTCAGTCAGCACTGGACATCGGAGCCGGTACTCTGGGCATGAACGAGACTCTTTACGGAGGCGTACATAACATCTGCACCAATCCTGAGCTTCATACCTTTGAATATCATTTTGATGAGGATGGCACCATTGATGTTTGGCGTGGTGACGTGGCAGCCTGGTCTTTGAATGATGTTCCCAATATCATTGTAGCCAGCTATGATTCTC
The DNA here is from genome assembly GCA_964393285.1 of uncultured Lachnospiraceae bacterium. Lineage (GTDB taxonomy): Bacteria > Bacillota > Clostridia > Lachnospirales > Lachnospiraceae > RGIG7193. The sequence continues at coordinate 3,280 of CAYMSZ010000019.1, forward strand.
TTTGGGTAACCGTAGAAGGAAAACGTGCCGTAAACGAGGCTCTGGTTTGGGCTTGGCCGGATATGGGTGATACCTACTATACAATCGTAGATCAGAACTGGATTGACAATGTAGCCGAGAATGGATTTACAGAAAATCATGTAGAGCTTTTCTGCAACGCAGGATATGCAACATTCCCTCTGAATGTAGGCATTGATTCCCTGGAAGAGGGAACTACCATGCAGGATATTCTGGATGCCTGTGAGGAAGCCGGAATACTGGTAAAAGCCGATACAGTAGAAGAACTTGCCGAGAAGCTGGGAATGGATGCTTCCGTACTGGCAAATACCGTTTCCACATACAATCAGTATTGTGAGAATGGAGAGGATGCTGATTTCGGAAAGGATCCTGCTTATCTGACCGAGCTGACAGGCGGCTGCTACTATGCTTTCAAGGCAGCTCCTCGTACCTATAGTTCCACAGGTGGTCTGGATGTTACAGACAAACTGGAAGTCGTTAAGACAGATGGAGAGACTGTTATCAATGGCCTGTATGCAGGCGGAACAGATTGTCTGGGAGCTACAGCTCCGGCCTTTGGCGGCGAGCTTCAGGTATGGGCATATATGTCCGGTTATCTTGCAGCAGAGTATGCACAGGAATATATTGGACAGTAAACAGATAGGGATGAATTTCTCATAAAACAAAAAGGCAGCCAGAAACACCATGAGTCGGTGCTTCTGGCTGCTTTTTATATGTGCGCTTCATTAAAGCAAGCGTAGACTGCAGTTGAGGGATGAGGCGGTTGCCTTATTTGTATTTGGCTACTCGTTCATCGTTGATGACACCCTTCCAATTCAGGCCGAAGGCAAAATCATAAGTATTGCCGCAGGCGTCGGTGTAGCAGATCATATCCCTGGGAACATCCTCATACTGAGCCTCTACCGTCAGCATATCGGCAGGCAGCTGACAGGGCAGCAGACCGCTGGGCTCAAAGTGACCGGCAATCAGCTCCAGGACAGCTTGTGTCTGAGCAGAGAAGTTGACAATGATGGCATCAGCCAGAGGCTCAAATTCTGCCGGAACGGTAGGATTGGACATGTTCAGAGATACAATGACAGGTTTGTCTCCCATGGCTTCTCTGGTGGCAATCAGGCTATCCAGCTCACAGGAATTGGAGGCCACGTTTTCTTTTCCATAGTAGGACCGGTTGGGATCCTCACTCCAGGGGTCAGCCCCGGCGATGCTTTCCCGACGGGCGGTATCGGCCTTATAAGGGCGATATTGGAGCGTAATAGGCAGATATCCGGACTCGGGATCATAGCCCAGGCTCTTAGGAGAATCCATAAACACAATAGCAAAGTCTGCCTCCTGGGGCGTGTCAGCTATATCAAAATATTTTTCTACCAGCTCTCTGGGGGCACCGGGCTCATCGATGGCTCTGGCTCCCATAAAGCCCTTGCCGGCAGGAACATGGCGGTGAGGAATATAGACCTTGCATCGTTTCATAGGAAGGATCTGATCCTTGTTCTTTAACATTACCAGAGACTTGCACTGGGCATCAAAACCGGCAGCCATAAATTCCGGCTTACCTACTGTGGCGGCAGTTGCATCGGGATCCAGGTAAGGGTTCTCAAAGAGACCGGTTCGGAAAAAGTTGCGCAGCAGGCGGGTGGCAGACTGGCGGAAACGCTTCGTCATCGCTTCTTCTCCATAAACTGCCTTACCCATTTCATAGGCAGTCAACACAGGAGCTTTGTCATTGTTGCCGCCGAACTGATCTACACCAGCCATAATGGCCTTGTAGTGACGTTCTGCCACAGTCAGATATTCTGTGCCCCAGCAGGTGTGGCCGAAATCATCCAGACTGTGATTGTCGGCGGTGATGCCCCAGTCGGTGCAGACCACACCGTCATAGCCGTATTTTTCCCGAAGAAGATCGTGGATGATATATTTGCTGTAGGAATTCCCCACATTCTCACCATATTTTTTATCCTGCTCGTAGGAAATGGTGTAATAGGGCATGATGGCAGCTGTCTTGCCGGTGGGACCATTTAGCTGGAAGGCGCCCTCTGTAAAGGGCTTCATTGCTTCATCAAAATTTTTGCCGGGATATACGGCAAATTTACCATAGGAGAAATGGGCATCTCTGCCGCCCTCTCCGGCACCGCCGCCGGGCCAGTGCTTTGCCATGGCATTGACACTATGAAGACCCCAGCCGTTTTCCAGTTCAGCCTCCCCTGTAGAGGTCTGGAAACCGTCGCAGTAGGCTCTGGCCATGTCAGTGGACAGCTTGGTACCCTCTCCAAAGGTTCCGTTGTAGCGCATCCAGCGAGGCTCTGTTGCCAGATCAATCTGAGGAGATAGAGCAGTGGCAATGCCCAGAGCACGATATTCCTCGGCAGCAATGCGGCCAAAGTTCTCCACAATATCCGGGTCAAAGGTGGCTGCCAGGCCCAGGCCGGAGGGCCATTTGGAGATGGTGCCGCTGCCGCCTGCAATAAATTCGCCGTTGCTTTCTGTGCCATGACGAGGATCGGAACTGATGTTGACCGGGATACCCAGATCCATGCTTTCAGCCAGAGCCTGGATATGATTGCTCCAGCGGGCGGCTACCTGGTTGGTTTCCACCTTTGTCAGCAGCACGTGCCGTACATTATCCTGGGTGATAAACTGAATCTGCTGGTCTGTCAGATCACTGATATCGGCACCGCTTTCTTCAAAGGACTTGCCGCCGTAAGTACCGGCAAAACGCTTGGCAAAGAGATCCTCCCCAGGCTTTTGCACGGATTGGTGGCTGCTGTAGAGCATCAGACCGGCAATCTGCTCAATACTCATGCGGGATACCAGATCCTTCACCCGCTCTTCCATAGGCAGTCGCCAGTCCTCATAAGGGTCGAGAACTCCGTCTCCATCCAGATCCTTGAAGGCATAACCGTCATCCTCCAGTATTTTTACGCCGGATTCTTTGGAGAATCCCAGGGTACGTCCCCCTTCATTGTAAATCAGACAATAGCCGTCTTTTTCTTCCAGATGCCATTTTTTCATTCTGAATTACCCCCTCTGTTGTATTTTCTTCCATCATACCATAAGCGGATATAGGAGGCAAACAGTCATTTTGCCTTGAGGGAGATTTTTTTGCAACGGATGCCTCATATTGCTTCATGCGAATGAGGTGTCCGACAAAGGTTATGAGAACGGTGTTAATTGATAAAGAACGCTGCGGCAATGGCACCGGGTCCTATATGACTGCCGATGGCACAGCCGATAGAACTGATTCGGATGTCATCTATAGAGCCTGCGTACAGGTGCTGATTATCTGCCATATATTTGCGCAGCAGAGAATCATTCAGACCGCTGTAAGCCAGACAATGAGGCATATCGCAGTTGAAGCCCCCTTCACGGGAGATCAGCTCTGACAACAGGTTGTTACCGGCTTTGGAACCTCTGGCCTTGCCCAGCAGAACCACTTCTCCATCTACGATGGAAACAACAGGCTTGATGGAAAGGAGAGATCCGGCAAAGGCTACAGCAGGGGAGATGCGGCCACCTTTTTTCAAATACTCCAGCGTATCCAGGAGGGCAATGACCCGTACCTGGCTCTTTTTTTCTTCCAGAGTGGCGGCAATTTCGGCCAGGCTCTTTCCTTCGGCTCGCAGAGATACGGCCAGCTCAGCCAGAATTCGCTCTCCGATACAGGCATTGGCTGTATCTACTACCATTACCTGGTCAGGGAATTCTCTGGCGGCCAGACAGGCACTCTGGTAGCAGCCGGATAACTTAGAAGAGATGGTCAGACAGAGAACTGTGTCACCGCCATCGACGATTTCCTGAAATTTCTCCCGGTAATCATAGGGGCTGATCTGGCTGGTAGTAGGGAACACATCTGTTTCTACCAATTTCTGAAAAAATTCTTCGTGGGACATAGTAATGGTATCCAGATACTCCTCCTCACCGAAATAGGTTTTCAGAGGGATGATGTCGACCTGTCTGGCCTTTGCCTCCTCAGGCAGCAGATCACAACCGGAATCAATTACAATGCGTATGCTCATATTCGTGTACTCCATTCTTTATTCGGATATTGACTGGATGCCAGAGTCAAAACCTCTCATGCTATAAAAATTAACATGGGATAGCCTGGCATCTGTTAGGTACAAAAATCTTGACAACAGGTGCAACAACGTGATACTTTGTAAACACATGTTGATTATCTTGAAAACATGGCGATTCTATCACGGGATACAAGGAGAATCAACCATCAAATCAGAAAAATATGATACTTAATCAACATAAAAGCCATAAATGTCGGGAAACTCATTGCAATATACAGGAAAGGACATACTCTGATTATGGATGCAAGAATACGATATACCAGGCATGTGGTGGAGACCACTATGCTGAAACTGCTGGAGGAAAAGCCTCTGGCCAAAATTACAGTCAAGGAGATCTGCCAGGAAGCCCAGATCAATCGGGCTACCTTTTATAAACACTATGATAATCCTTATGATCTTTTGGATAAGATGATGCAGGAATTATTAGATCAGCTGGAGGATCGGATCACCCAGGCGAAACCTCGGGATTTTAAGGATGTGTTTTGTGTGGTATTGACAGATATTCAGGAAAAGTATGAGTACTACCAGCTTCTCTTTTCTGCCAATGGAGATGAGAAGTTTCGAGATCGCCTGTTTACCCTGTGCTACGGAGACAATATCCGTACCATACAGACATTGTTTCCGGAGCTGCCTTTGGTAAAGCAGGAATGGCTCTATTTCTTTATGGCAGAGGGCAGTAAGGGCATCCTCATGAACTGGATTCAGCATGGCCGGAAGGAGTCCATCCAGGAGGTGGCAGATTTTGCAGGAAATCTGATCTACACACTAAATGACCATTTCAAAGGTTAAATCAAGTGGTGCCACATATTGCGTCACCCCTTAATGCGGCAAACATTAAAAGAAGCAGACCGTCATACGACAGCCTGCTTTTTTATGGCCTGATAACAATACAGAATAATATCCCGCCGGGTGATGATGCCGATAAACTTTTCCTGGTCATCTACCACAGGAATGAAATTCTGGGAAGCGGCTCTTTCTACCAGGTCTTCCATCCTGGCAGAGGCATGGACAGATTGGATATCCCGACTGCGGGGAATGGCAGAAATGGGAATGTTCTCAGCCTCGGTCAGATCTAGTTGATAGCGCCGCTTCAGCTCTCGCAACAGATCTCCCTCAGTCAGTACGCTGATGTAATGCCCCTCCCGGTCAATAACCGGTACGGCACTATATCCATGATAGTCCATTTTTTCAATAGCCTGTCGCATGGTGTAGTCATCATAGAGATAATCTACTTCACTTTTGGGTGTCAAAAAGAATAAAATATTCATAAAATCAGCACCTCATCTTTACGGAATGCAAGAGGAAACGATCCATCCTGCTATTACCTATCCTATCATAAAGACAAGAAGACTTTGTGACGAAAATATTATAAAATCATGAAAATTCTCAAAAATGATTCCGGTTCAACCATTGGAGGGAGAATGGGCTTTGATAGCGTTCCTTTATTCCAGTATGATGGTGAAAGGTCCATCATTGACCAATTCTACCTTCATATCAGCACCGAAGGAACCATGCTGGACAACAGGAATCTCCTGTTTGCACAGCTGGATAAAATACTCATATAGTTCCTTTGCCTGGGCAGGAGCGGCGGCACCGGTAAAGCTGGGACGGTTGCCATGCTTTACATCGGCACACAGGGTAAACTGGGAGACGATTAACAGAGAGCCCTGTACATCCCGAATGGACAGATTGGTCTTGCCCTGTTCGTCGGCAAAGATGCGAAGAGCCAGCATTTTCCTGGCGATCCGTTCTGCAGTGGCTTTGTCATCCCCCTCTGCTACACCTAATAAAATCAGATATCCATGGCCAATGGAACCGATTACGGCATCCTCCACCTGAACGGAGGCTCTTTCTACACGCTGTATGACTGCTTTCATAATAATAACCTCGTTTGCATATATTTGGTCTCAGAACAATCGTTCCTTGTGCCATGATTATAGCATGAACGGCACCCTTGGGGAGTTTATTTTTTTATAAGAATTTCATCCCCTTTACCTCATTAAATATGTGTGTTAAAATGTTGTGAGGAAGAAATCTATCTTGTAAATAGCGAGGAAAAAATGAATAAATACGAATTTTTAGAGGAGCTGCGAGGAACACTGGCAGGAGAAATTCCCCAACAGGTAATCGCAGAGAATATCCGTTTTTATGAACATTACATCGATGATGAGGAGAGAAAAGGCAAAAGTGAGGAAACGGTGCTGGATGAGCTTGGCAGCCCTCGCCTCATTGCCAGAACGATCATGGATACCTGGCAGAGTGAGGATACCGATCTGGAGCCGGAGGAGGAGAGCAGGGATTACACCGGTCAGGGAACATACTGGAATGGAGACCGGACAGAGGAAGAGTCTTTCTTTCAAAAAGAGGAAAAGGTGGAAAGAGAGAAAAATCCCGACGCCTCTTATATTAACATTAACGGAAAAGAGATTCCTACAGATGCATGGTATCTGAAGGCAATTCCCATAGTGGTGGCGGTTCTGATCATCCTTTTCATAGGATGGATTCTTGGTGCAGTCTTGCATGTAACGGTATCTTTGATGAAGTCACCGGTATTTTGGATCCTGATCCTCGTCGTGATTGTTATGAATGTGCTGCGGTGGCGGAAATAAACGGCGACCGAATTTTTTAAAATCGGTATAAAATTTTCTCCGGATGAGATACTAACGGATGTAACAATTATCCCATCTTAGGAGGTAAAATTCATGTCCGAGTACAAGAATAACAGAGAGTGCGATTGTGACAAGAATGGCGGCGAGAACAACAGCCAGAACAAGAGTCAGAACAAGAGTGAGAACAACAGTCAGAACTATAGTGAAAACAGCTGCAGAAACAACAGCCGTAACAGTTCAAAAAACTGCGATGACAACGCAAAGAACAGCTCTAAGAACAGTGCAAAGAACAGTTCTAAGAATAGCAGCAACTATCAGGAGCAGTAGTCCCAGGGCCCAAGGTGCCAGAGTACACCGGGCAATGGATGTATAAGCGGAAAGACCGGAACGAGGGTGTACCGAAGGATAAGGTATGCCCTCGTTTTGTTATAGGGGAAAGAGGCACGAAGTGTTTTCACCTTTCGCTCCCGGCGTCATAATATAAGGTGTATCATCCTATTCCTTCTCCAATACAGGAGGACAGGAAGATTGGCAGGTAAGAGATATGGCAATGCAAACTCTTGCAGGAAAAAATCTGGGATGGTACCTGCAGCATCATCCCCATGCGATGTTAATCGATTTAAGACCCGGGAAAGCATACCGTCACAGCCATGTGAAAGGCGCTGTCAATGTGCCATATGAAACCCTTGATCAGATAGATAGAGATTTTTTTGCAGATCGTGAGCTGATTTTTTATTGTGAACTGGGAGGATCGGCTATGTCTGCCGCCAGAGAATGGGCAGAAAAAGGCTGGAAAACAGCAGCAGTTATTGGCACATATGAGGAGATCCAACGATTGACAGAAATCGTAACAAGCTATAATATAAGATGAGACAAGAAGCGCAGGGCTTGGGGGTCATGGTTTTGGCGAAAGGCCTGACCCTAAGACCCTGACATTATGGCGTGAATGAAAAGATAGCTGCATCAGAGCAAGAAAATGACAGATAGGAGTAACATGGAACGATACGAATGGATCGCACCCTGCCATTTTGGCATGGAGGCTGTATTAAAGAAGGAGATTCTGGACCTGGGATATGAGATTGCCCAGGTAGAGGATGGACGAGTTTCCTTTTATGGAGACTGGGAAGCGGCTTGCCGTGCCAATATTTTTTTGCGTACTACAGAACGGATTATGCTGAAGGTAGGGTCTTTTCAGGCATATAGCTTTGAGGAGCTTTTTGAACAGACGAAAAGCCTGCCCTGGGAAAGATATATTCCGGAGAATGGGAAGTTCTGGGTGACCAAGGCTACCTCTGTCAAGAGCAAGCTGTTCAGCACATCGGATATCCAGTCTATTATTAAGAAGGCCATGGTGGAACGATTGAAAGAAAAATACCATGTCAGCTGGTTTTCAGAGGATGGAGAATCCTACCCTCTCAGAGTCTTTCTGCTGAAAGATCAGGTAACCCTGGCATTGGATACCACAGGAGAATCTCTTCACAGAAGGGGATATCGCCTTATGACCAGTAAAGCACCTATTACGGAGACGCTGGCAGCTGCCATTCTTCTGTTTTCTCCCTGGAAGGGAGATCGAATCCTGGTAGATCCCTTCTGCGGCAGCGGAACGTTTCCCATTGAGGCAGCTATGATTGCAGCCAATATTGCACCGGGAATGAACCGTTCATTCCTGGCAGAAGGATGGACAAACCTGATACCGAAGAAACTGTGGTATGATGCCATCAATGAGGCCAATGACCTGGTGGATGATACGGTAAAGGTGGATTTGCAAGGCTATGATATTGACCCGGAGGTGGTGGCAGCAGCCAGGTCCAATGCAAAGGAAGCAGGAGTGGAGCATATGATTCACTTCCAGCAGAGAGAAGTCAGTCAGCTGAGTCACCCCAAAAAGTACGGTTTCCTGATTACCAATCCTCCCTACGGAGAGCGACTGGAGGATAAGGCAAATTTGCCGGAGCTGTACCGTCAGTTAGGAGAACGATATGCAGCCCTGGACAGCTGGTCTGCTTATATTATTACCGCTTATGAGGACGCAGAGCGTTATATAGGCCGGAAGGCAGATAAAAACCGCAAAATATATAATGGTATGATGAAGACCTATCTGTATCAGTATATGGGGCCCAAACCGCCCAAAAGACCCAGACAGGAGGGCACCCAGGAGGGGATGTAAGGATGAAGATCCTCATAGTGAGTGATAGCCACGGATGGCACCAGAATTTTGAACGGGTCTGCAAAAAGGAAGCACCTTTTGACATGGTATTCCATCTGGGGGATACGGAGGGAGATGCCAATGCAGACAAAATGGCAGCAAAGGCAGGCTGCCCCTTTTATGTGGTAGCAGGAAATCATGACTACAACTCCGACAAACCAAAGGATCTGGAGCTGCAGATCGAAGGAGAGAGGGCATGGCTCACTCACAGCCATGAGTACATAACCGTTTTTTCCAGAGATGCTCTGGCAAAAGAAGCAAAAAAGAGAGGCTGTACGCTGGTGTTTTATGGACACACCCATAAATATTGTCTGGAGGAGCTGGATGGAATTACCCTGGTGAACCCTGGCAGCATCTCCTTCCCCAGAGACTACCGCAATATGGCTCCCTCCTATGTGATGATGGACACAGAAAAAACAGGGTTGGATCGCTTTACGGTCCATTATCTTCGGTAGGAAACGACTGTCAGAAAGGAAGAAAATGAGAATCCTATTTGCCACCGGCAATGCCGGTAAAATGAAAGAAATCCGCATGATCCTGTCAGACCTGCAAATGGAAATCCTGTCCATGAAAGAGGCAGGAATCCAGATAGACATAGAGGAGAACGGAACCACATTTCAGGAAAATGCTATCATCAAGGCCAAAGCAGTGCAGGCATGCGCCCCGGAGGATATTGTGCTGGCAGATGATTCCGGCCTGGAAGTGGATTATCTGAACCGGGAGCCTGGCGTATATTCTGCCAGATATATGGGGGAGGATACTCCCTATGAGATCAAAAATGCAAGTATCATCAAGCGACTGTCAGAAGCACCTGAGGATCAGCGCACAGCCAGATTTGTCAGTGCCATTGCCGCAGCCCTGCCGGATGGCAGGATTCTTACGACAGAGGGAACCATCGAAGGCACCATTGCCTATGAACCGGCAGGAGAGGGAGGCTTTGGCTATGACCCGATTTTTTATGTGCCGGCCTATGGAAAGACCACAGCAGAACTGACGGCGGAAGAAAAAAATGAAATCAGTCACAGAGGCAAAGCCCTTCGTCAGATGAAGGCCCAATTGACGGAATATCTGGAGAAGAATGTTGCCAAATAAGGGTGACATGCAAAATAATACAAAGTTGAGATAGAATCAAGTTGAGGAAGGAAAAATGAGAATTTTACTTGTCAGTGATACACATGGGAGAGATCGCAATTTCTGGCAGGTCTATGAGCAGGTAAAACCGGTGGATATGATCCTCCATATGGGAGACATTGAAGGCTCCGAGGAACGCATGGAGGCCCAGACAGACTGCCCTTTTTATGCCGTAGCCGGCAACAATGATTTTTTTACCGCGTTGCCGAAGGACAGGGAACTAAAGGTGGGGAGTCATTCGATTTTTATGACCCATGGACATGGATACCGGGTAGCCCTCGGCAATGAATATCTGGCCAGGGAGGCGGCGAAACGAGGATGTACCATTGCTCTCTACGGACATACCCACATGCCGGAAATAGAGACGGTCTTAGGAGTGACCTGTGTAAATCCCGGAAGTCTCTCCCTGCCCAGACAGTTTGACCGCCGTCCCTCTTACATTTTGATGGAGATTGACGAGGAAGATCAGGTGCATTACGCCATCCGGTATCTGGATGAGTAAGCGGCGAGGAAAAATTTCTACATAAGGGTATCAAATACCTGATTCTGTGAAATATTGTAAAAAAACAGGAAAGCGTGTTTGAAAAATTGGTTATTTTTTTGGAGCAGAAATGAAAAAAACAGTTTGACAATTCACCTTGCCTGATATATAATGGTCTACGCGTCGCAGGAACAAAACTGAATGTGTTTTATGCGTATGCGGGTGTAGTTCAATGGTAGAACACTAGCCTTCCAAGCTAGATACGTGGGT
>CAYMSZ010000020.1:0-14034 GCA_964393285.1 uncultured Lachnospiraceae bacterium
TCATCATTTGTTACTATTTTATTCGAGATGTTACGAAAATATTACATTTTTGTTGCAAAAAAGAGTTTAGCAGAAATCCTCAGTATTGTCAAGGCTTCCCCATTAAGATGCCCTTAATATCCCCACTTTTCACTGGATTTCCTCTTATTTTGGCCTGTTTTGGATCCTATTTTTCCCGTTTTCTGTTAATTTTCTCCACTTTTTTGAGATACTCCCCCTCTTCTCTGTCGATTTACTTCATACATCAAAATGGCGGAGGCAATGGCGGCATTTAAAGATTCCACCTGTCCTGCCATGGGAATCCGGATATAGGAGTCGCTCATAGCTGCCAGTTCCTGACTCAGTCCGTTTCCCTCGTTGCCGATGAGAAATGCTACAGGTCCTGTGTAGTCCTCCCTGTCATAGGTGTTTTTTCCTGCCAGATGGGCGGCGTAAGTGGAAATTCCATGCTGCCTGATGCTTCGAACGGTTTCTTTTACATCCGGCACATAAGCAAAAGGAACCCGATATATGGAACCCATGGTGGAGCGAATCACCTTAGAATTATAGATATCTACCGTATCGGCTGACATGAGAACCCCTGTCACCCCCGCACCTTCTGCGGTTCTGAGAATCGTTCCCAGATTTCCCGGGTCCTGAATCTTCTCCAGGACCATTAAAAAGGCATTGGGGCTTTCTATCATCTCCTCTGCCTTTTTTTCATCCCGTTTCACCACGCAGAGAATGCCCTGAGGGGTCTGGGTGTCCGACATTGCCTCCATTACATGGTCTGACACCAGCTCCGCTTCCAGTCTCTGACACAAAGACTGATTCTCTGTTTTGGCTGCAAAGCTTTCACTGGCATAGGCCTGGATCAGCCGGCCTGCAGGTACCTCCTCTGCCATGCGGATTCCTTCTACAATAAAGCAGTTATTCTCCCGTCTGGCTTTAGCTTTCTGCTGAAGCTTTATAATTTGTTTTACTTTTTCATTTGCTACACTGGTAATCATAGTTTATTCCTTTATCCGAGCCAGGCTGTCATTGCTTCCCAATACAATATAGGTGGCGTTTTCGCGCATTACCTCATCCGGGTCCAGGGATACCGTAATCTCATCCCCCTCTTTTCTGCCAATCATATTCAAGCCCAGCACATGACGCAGATTCAATTCCCGCAGAGTCTTTCCGTACCATTTCTTCGGAATCTTCATCTCCACCATGCTGAACTGAGGGGACAGCTCTATAATGTCTGTAAAATTACCGGAGGACAGATTTCTGCCGATTCGGATGCCCATGGCTCTCTCCGGAAATACCACATCGTCAGCTCCTACCCGGCGGAGTACCTTTTCCTCCATCTCCGTTTTGGCCTTGGCCAGAACAAAGGGCACGCCGCAGTCCTTCGCACCCATGGTAATGAGGATGCTGGCTTCCAGGCTTTCTCCAATGGCCACAATGGCCCCATCCATGGCATCCAGGCCCAGATGGCTCATTACGGAAGCGTCTGTGGCGTCGGCACAGATGGCTCTGGTCACATCATCTGCAATCTCTTCTACCAGTTCTTCCTTCCGATCCACCACCAGGACCTCATAGCCATTCTGCATCATGGTCAGGGCCACGCTACGGCCAAATTCACCTAATCCAAATATTACAAAAGATTTCTTCGTCATATCTCTCACCTTATCCTATCATGATCTTTTTTTCCGGCAGCTCCATACCCTCTGTATGGCTGTTCTTGCCGGTAAAGAGTAAAAAGCCCAGGGTAATCGGTCCGATTCTTCCGATGTACATGGTTACAATGATCACCAGCTTGCCCCACACTGACAAATCTGCCGTAATTCCTCTGGTCAGGCCTACGGTAGCTACCGCAGAAACCACCTCATACAGGGTATCTTCAAAGGCAAACCCATCGGTTAAAAACAGCAGAATGCTGGAAATGCAGACAATGCCCATGGAAATCATGACCACAGCCAAAGCGGTTCTCAGGCTCTCACTGGCTACCCGTCTGCCAAACATCTCTGTATTTTTCCGTCCTTTGATGACAGACACTACTGTCAGCACCAGCATGGCAACGGTAGTAGTCTTTACACCGCCTGCCGTACCCATAGGAGATCCTCCGATAAACATAAGAATCAGAGTAATCAGCACAGAGGGGCTGGTTAATGCACCCTGATGAACCGTATAAAATCCGGCTGTTCTGGTGGTAACGGACTGAAACAGCGCTGCCATAAGGCGGCTTGCCGGATGGAGTCCTCCTAACGTCTCCGGATTGCTGCTTTCAAAAAGCAGATACAGAAGGGTCCCTCCCACGATCAAAATTGCTGTGGTGGAAATGGCCAGCTTGGAATGGAGGCTCAGGCGATGGAACATTCTGTAATTTTTTATGTTCCCGGATTTTTTCTCCCGTATGACTCTGCTTACATCCCACCAGACGGTAAAGCCGATACCACTGACGATAATCATCAGGATCGTGGTAATGTTGATAATGGGATTTTGTACATAGGGCGCCAGACTGTCCTCACTGACGATATCCATGCCTGCATTGCAGAATGTAGATATGGCATTAAAGACGGCGCAGCCAAGTCCCTTCCAGAATCCAAACTGAGGAATGTATACCATCCCATAGCCTATGGCTCCCAGAGCCTCTACTGCAAAAGTTCCTAATACAATGTTGCCTACCAGTCTGCGAAGTCCTGTAAGAGAATCCAGGTTATATACTTCCTGAACCACCACCAGCTCCCGTAATTTAAAACGCCGTTTCAGCACAATCAATACTGCCATGGAAACCGTCATGATTCCCAATCCGCCTAACTGGATCAGAATCGCGATGACCCATTTGCCAAAGACGCTCCAATGGCTGGCTGTGCTGACCGTTACAAGGCCTGTCACGCATATGGATGTCGCCGCAGTAAACAGGGCGTCTACCGGTGCAGTCATGGTGCCATCTGCCGATGAGATCGGCAGCATGAGGATCACGGCTCCCAGCAGTATGGCTCCAAGGAAGCTATAACAGATCCATTGAGTTGTTGTCCATTTTTTCATTCTGTCATTCCTCTGGTATTTGCAGAGCCACGGAAAGATTTCCGTGGCCCCTGATATTTCGTATCTATTTGTCCCTTATCTCTTCTTGTTTCTTCTTATTTTCCCTCGTAAATGATAACGCTGTCCACATCGTATCCGGTCAGCTTCTCACGGCCCTTCAGACCTGCCAGCTCCATGAGGAAGCAAATCTTAACAACCTGGCCGCCTAACTGCTCTACCAGTCTGACTGCTGCCTCTACGGTGCCGCCGGTGGCAATCAAATCATCTACAATAACTACCTTCTGTCCCGGCTGAATGGCATCCACATGGATCTCCACCTCTGCGCTGCCGTACTCCAGCTCATATTTGGCAGAAATCGTCTCACAGGGCAGCTTGCCTTTCTTACGAACCGGCACAAAGCCCTTATGCATGGTATAGGCAATGGGAGCGCCAAACATAAATCCTCTGGATTCCAAGCCTACGACCACATCGAAATCCACATCCTTCAGCATGTCCATCATTCCATCGATTGCCAGCTGCAATCCATCCGGATCCTGCAGCACAGAAGTAACATCACGGAAAATAATACCCTCCTGGGGAAAATCCGGAATACTTCTTACGTAATCTTCTACTTTCTTCATCCTATCCTCCATTCCTGCATCTGACCTTTCATCGGCAATACAGATCACAATTATTATAAATCCCTTTCTCTGCTACCGCAACCCTTTTTCCAAAAAGTGTCCTTCCATTCCCCTTACTTCTCCGGGATTTTGCAAAAATGCTGGATGACAATCTGGATGGTGCGAGTTCCCCGGTACTCATTGATGTCCGGATAGTATACCAGGCCCATATCTACCGGATGAGCCGGATCTGCCTGTCCTCTGTAGAGTTTATCTATCAGAACATTTCCGTAGATCTCACGCAGATAGGTATCCCATTTTTCGATCTCTCCAAAATAAAGGGCATCCATAACATATCCGGTTTTGTTTCTGACTTTCATTTTCAGGACATTTTTTCGTTTTCCCATGACCCGCATCTCCAGAATGGAAAAATGCTGTTCTGCAAAGAGAGGCTTGGAGTTGCCCTTTCCATAGGGTTCTAAAAGAGAAAGCTCCTGAATGCTGCCCTCCGACAGCATTTCCAGAGGAACAACCGCGTCAATCCGCACCTCCGGGCAAAAATCTTCCTGGGAAAGACCTGTATTTTCATTGATTTTCCGGATAAAAGCCTCCAGATTTTCCTTCTGTAAGGACAGTCCTGCTGCCATGGGATGTCCGCCAAAGCGGGTCAACAGATCCCCGCATTTTTGGAGATGTTCAAACATGGAGTAGGCAGGAATGGAACGACCGGAGCCTTTTAACCCCAGTTCTCCATCTACAATGACATACACAGGGTGATGGTACAGCTCCCGGATTCTCCCGGCAATAATGCCAGCCAGACTCTCATGGCAATCCGGCAGATAGACTACCATGACAGGATTTTCATAGAGCTTGTCCTCTTCTACCAGCCGTTTTGCCTGTTCCACTCCCGCTGCCGTCATATCCTTTCGACTGTCGTTGAGCTGTTTCAATTCCAAGGCCAAAGGCAGGGCTTTCTCCATGGTTTCTGACAGCAGCAGAGAAAATGCCTGTTTTACCGTGCTGAGTCTTCCCGCCGCATTAAAACAAGGGCCTAACACAAAGCCGATATGATATGCACTGATCTTTGCCGGGTCCAGCTCCGTTACTGCCATTAACGCCTGGAGTCCCAGGTTATCTGTCCGGCCAAGGAGTCTCAATCCGTCTCTTACAATAATCCGATTCTCTCCTGTCAGATCCATTACATCTGCTACCGTGGCTATGGCGGCATAGGTCAACAGCTCCTCCAACTCCTCTGACGGGATGCCTTCCATGGAATACAGAAGCTCTGCCAGCTTATACGCCACTCCTGCGCCGCACAAGCCTTTGAAGGGGTAGGGGCAATCTGCCTGTCTGGGATTTACAATGGCGTGAGCCGGAGGTAGGTGGTAGATGCAATTTCCCTCCTCATCCTCTGTAAAAGGAACCTCATGGTGATCGGTAATAATGGTGGGAATCCCGGATTCCTCTGCATACGTCACCGCCTCCATGGCAGCGATCCCATTATCACAGGTCATTAACAGAGCTATGCCATCCTCCAGGCAGTCTGCCACAATCCTCTTATTCAGACCGTACCCTTCCGCTACCCGATCCGGCGTATAGAGTCTGGCGTTTCCGCCCAGTCTGGAAATCATCTTATATAAAATCAGTCCGGAGAAAATGCCATCCACATCAAAGTCTGAGGCGATACCAATTCTGCCTCCTGCCCTGATACAATCCACTACCATCCCGGCTGCCTTTTCCGCATCCTTTAGCAGTCCCGGCTGATGCATGGATTTTCTGGTGCCGTAGAAATAGTCCTCCAGCTCCTCTCTGGTGCGGTGTCCCCGGTTTACCGCCAGCTTAACAAGGAGAGGGCTGACCCCCAGTGCGGCAGCCAGTCCTCTGTAATCTGCTTTTTTATTTTCCAGTATCCATTTTTCTTTCATGTACGCTTTGTTTTATCCTATCTGATGTATAAATAATCCACTGCGCAGCTTTGGCTCAAACCAGGTGGATTTGGGAGGCATCAGCCGTCCGGCATCTGCCACGGCAAAGAGCTCTGTAATATCGGTAGGGTACAGGGAAAAGGCAACTTTCATGTCTTCCCGGCAGCGCCTCTCCAATTCCTCCAGTCCTCTGATCCCACCTACAAAATCAATGCGGCTGTCTGTCCTGGGATCTGTAATACCCAGAATGGGGGACAGCACCTCTCTCTGCAAAAAGGCTACATCCAGTCCTTCCACAGGATCTTCCACCCGATACTCCTCCCTGGCTGTCAGGTGATACCAGGTGTTTTCCAGGTAAAGTCCCATCTCCCCCTTTTTCTGAGGGTGTACTGCCACGGCGCCGCAGCCGGTAATCTGAAATTTTTCTTCCAGACGGCTTAAAAAGGCACCAGGGGTCATCCCGTAGAGGTCCTTCACTACCCGGTTATAGTCCATAATTTTCAGTTCTTCTTCACTAAACATTACCGCCAGGAAGGTATTAAAGGGCTCTTCCCCTGTATAGCCGGGGTTCTCCTCCCTTCTCTTACAGGCTACCCGGACGGCAGAGGCTGCCCGGTGATGTCCATCGGCTATATAAAGGTTCTCCATCTGTCTGAAACCTGCTTCCAGGGACTGAATCCAGGCAGGATTCCCCACCCGCCATACCCTGTGGGTGATTCCATCCGGCGTGACAAAATCATAGATGGGGGTCTCCTTTTTTACCTCCAGAATGATCTCCTTTACCTGGGGCTGTTTTCGGTAGGCCAGAAAGATGGGCCCTGTCTGGGCATTGCAGACATCCACATGACGAACCCGATCCTCCTCCTTATCTGCTCTGGTGTTTTCATGTTTCTTAATCACACCATTGAGATAATCATCCACAGAAGCACAGCCTACCACGCCGGTCTGACTTCTTCCCTCCATGGTAAGTTCATATAGAAAAAAGCAGGGTTCGGTCTCTGTCAGATAGGTACCGTCACCAATGGCAGTCTGTAACAGCTCCGCCGCTTTTTGATATACACAAGGATCGTAAGCCGATACCTCCGGGCCAAACTGGGTCTCTGCCCGATCAATTTTCAAAAACGAAAGGGGCTCCCGCTGTACCTCCCTGAGAGCTTCCTCCCGATTATATACATCGTAGGGCAGAGCCGCCACCCGGGCTGCCACCTGGGGATTGGGTCGAATGCACAAAAATGGTTTTACTGTTGCCATCTTACTCCTTATCCTCTCTTAGGGTTTCTTCTGTGGCGGATATTTTGTCCGTCTCCATCTGACTTACAGATTGCCGCCCAGAACCCGGATTCGAATGACGCCAGGGATCTTTTCCAGGGCAGCTTCCACTGCCTGGGTATCCCCCGTCTCTACATCCAGCATGGTATAGGCAATCTCCCCCCGGCTCTTGTTGGCCATATGGGAAATATTGATGCCGTAAGCAGCTACTGCCGCCGTAAATTGTCCGATCATATTAGGGACATTCCGATGAATCATGGTAATCCGCTTATTTCCTGCTGCCCTGGGGCCCAAATCGCAGTCCGGCAGGTTGACAGAATTGCGGATGTTGCCATTCTCCAGATAATCTACCATCTGATTCACAGCCATAATGGCACAGTTGTCCTCCGATTCTTCTGTGGAGGCTCCCAGATGAGGCAGGGCAATGCAATTTTTCATGGCCAGGGTATCCGGATTGGCAAAATCGCAGACATATCGTCTCACCTTGCCTTTTTCCAGGGCCTCTGCCATGGCCTCATGATCGGTCAATTCATCCCGGGCAAAATTCAAAATCACAACCCCATCCTTCATCCTGGCAATGGATTCTCTATTGAAGGTACCTCTGGTGTCCGGCAGCAGCGGTACATGAATGGTCAGATAATCGCACTGCTCATAAAGCTCATCTACATTCTGGGTATAATGGATAAAATTAGACATATGGAGGGCTCCGGTAACGGACAGGTAAGGGTCATAGCCATACACCTTCATTCCCAGGGCTGCGGCAGCATTGGCTACCTCGATTCCGATATTGCCAAGACCGATGACACCCAGGGATTTTCCCCGGATCTCACAGCCGGCAAAGTTCTTTTTGCCTTTTTCCACCTGACCTGCAATATCCTCTCCCGTCAGGGATCTGGCCCAGGCAATGCCATCTACAATGTCTCTGGACCCTAAAAACAAAGCCGCCAAAACCAGTTCCTTTACTCCGTTGGCATTGGCTCCCGGCGTATTGAATACTACGATTCCCTTCTTCCCCAGCTCTTCACAGGGAATATTATTCACGCCGGCTCCGGCTCTGGCAACAGCCTGCAGCCCCTCCGGCAGTTCCATGCCGTGCATAACGGCGCTTCGAACCAGAATTCCCTCTGCCTCTTCCTTCTGCTCTGTCACCTCATAACCGGCAGGCAGCATGGCCAGACCTTTTTTTGAAATCTGATTCAGGCAATATATTTTTTTCATACTTACGCCTTTCCCCATTTTCCTGAACGCCGTCTGTTACAGCGTCTTCTCCTCAAATTCCTTCATAAATGCTACCAGCGCCTCCACACCCTCCCGGGGCATGGCATTGTAGATACTGGCTCTCATTCCTCCTACGGAACGATGACCCTTCAGATTCACCAGTCCGGCTTTGGCGGCCTCCTCTACAAATCTGGCATCCATCTCCTTATTCCCTGTAACAAAGGGCACATTCATCAAAGAACGATCTTTCTTCTCTACGGTGCCGTGGAACAACCTGCTCTCATCCAGATAATCATAGAGAAGCTTTGCCTTGGCCTCATTGCGAACCTGGATGCCTGCCAGTCCTCCCTGGGCTTTCAACCACCGAAATACCTTTCCGCAAATATAGATTCCGTAGACCGGCGGTGTATTAAAGAGAGAGCCGGCATCGGCCTGGGTCTTCCACTTTAACATAGTAGGCGTTCCCTCCAGCACATCCTCCCGGATTAAGTCCTCCCGGATAATGGCGATGACCACACCTGCCGGTCCGATATTTTTCTGGACGCCGCCGTACATTACGCCGTACCGGGACACATCTACAGGCTCTGACAAAAAACAGGAGGACACATCAGCTACCAGATCCTTGCCTTTGGTGTCCGGCAGTGTCTTATATTTTGTCCCGTATATGGTATTGTTCTCACAAATATATACATAATCTGCCTCCGGCGTCACAGGCAAATCAGAACAGTCCGGAATATAGCTGAAGGTTCGATCCTCGCTGGAGGCAATGGCATTGGCTTTTCCGTATTTGGAAGCTTCCTTCCAGGCTTTCTTGGCCCATTGCCCTGTGATGATGTAATCCGCAACCCGATTCCGCATCAGGTTCATAGGGATGGCAGCAAACTGTTGATAGGCTCCTCCCTGTAAAAACAGCACTTTATAATCAGAAGGAATTCCCATAAGTTCTCTCAGGTCTGCCTCTGCTTCTCCGATTATGGTGTCAAAAACAGAAGATCTGTGACTGATCTCCATGACTGACATCCCGCATCCCCGGTAATCCAGCATCTCTTCTGCGGCTTCCTGCAACACTTTCTCCGGCAGCATAGCTGGTCCTGCCGAAAAGTTAAACACTCTCGCCATTTTTCTACCCCCTATATCTTTACCCTATGCTGTCTTTCCTCCAATGTTTCCCCCTGGGTATATTTTGATAGTACAACAGCCGCTCTTCTTACAAGAGCGGCTGCCTGATTTCTTATGCTTCCTGTTCCGGCTTTTCTACATCTGTGATAGCAGCCTTGTCCATAGGGATACGGCAGTTTTTGTTATTGCCGAACTCTACAATCACCATGTCATCTGTGATATCGATTACAACACCGTAGAACCCGCTGGTGGTCTTAATGGTATCTCCTACTGCCAGAGTTGCCATCAGCTCCTGGAGACGCTTCTGCTCCTTCTTCTGGGGGCGACCCATCAGCCAGAACATGGCCACGATCACTACCAGGTAAATCAAGATGAAGGACCAGCTCAGTCCGCCACTTGTCAGTAAAATGTTATTCATGGTTTTTCCTCCATATTTTTAGTTTATCAATCACTCGCCGGCAGCCATGCCGTCAAGTTTTTGTTTCTTATACGCACTGTAGCGATGTTCCTCAATGGCCTGTCGGATCTCCGTCATCATGGTATTATAGAAATACAGATTGTGGAGAACACAAAGTCTCATTCCTAACATCTCTCCTGCTTTCAGCAGATGACGGATATAGCCTCTGCTGTAGCGCTTGCAGGCAGGGCACTGGCACCCCTCCTCAATCGGGCGTTGATCCAGCTGGTATTTGGCATTGAACAAATTCATCTTGCCATGGTTGGTATATACATGACCGTGGCGGCCATTGCGGCTGGGATATACACAGTCGAAGAAATCCACTCCACGATCCACTCCCTCCAAAATATTGGCCGGGGTGCCTACACCCATGAGATATACCGGCTTATCCTGAGGCAGATAAGGGACTACCTCATCCAGAATATGATACATCTGCTCATGGGACTCGCCTACCGCCAGACCGCCTACGGCATAGCCATCCAGATCCATTTCCCGGATCACCTTGGCATGCTCGATACGGATGTCCTCATAGGTGCTGCCCTGATTGATACCAAAGAGCAGCTGGTGGGGATTCACTGTATCCGGCAGACTGTTCAGTCTGTCCATCTCCTTTTTGCAGCGTTCCAGCCATCTGGTGGTACGCTCCACGCTTTTCTGAACATAGTCATGGGAAGAGGGATACGGGATACACTCATCAAAGGCCATGGCAATGGTGGAGCCAAGGTTAGACTGAATCTGCATGCTCTCCTCCGGTCCCATAAAGATCTTTCTGCCGTCAATGTGAGACTGGAATGTAACGCCTTCTTCTTTGATCTTGCGCAATTTTGCCAATGAAAATACCTGAAAACCGCCGGAATCGGTGAGAATCGGCTTCTCCCAGGACATAAATTTATGAAGTCCTCCCATCTCCTTGACGATCCGGTCGCCGGGGCGCACATGAAGATGATAGGTGTTGGACAATTCGATCTGGGTGCCAATGGACTCCAGGTCAGCCGTAGACACCGCTCCCTTAATGGCAGCTACGGTACCTACATTCATAAATACCGGTGTCTGTACAGTACCATGGACTGTGGTAAATTCTGCTCGTTTGGCTCTGCCATCTGTGGTTAATACTCTGTACATAAAAAACTAATCTTACCTCTTTCTAGCAATCAACGGCTCTTTGCTGCCTTTGCCTCATACCGATTTCGATAAGCTGCATATCAGGTAGTATAGCATAAAGAAGCAGGAACCGCAAGCAAAAGCGCTTTCGATTCCTGCTCCCATTTTTTCATCATTCCATATGTTTACAGGTTTCACAAATCTTTCCCGGAGATTTCCCGGATCTTTCCAGCTACTGGATCAGATAGGATTCCAGATCATTCTGATCTTCGCTGCTGATGCCGTAGGTGCCATCCTCTGCTACGGAAATCTTCACAATTCTCTCCACAGGGTCAGCATACTCCAGATGATCCACATAGGTATCCAGAATGTCCATGACCCCATTGGCGTAGATCACCTCCCAGGCTGTGTAGTCATCCTCATTATTCTGGTAGTCTCCGTACTCTCCCTCATCGCTGCGACTCTGGAAATCCTGTGCATAGGCAACTACCTCGTCATAGACCTGACTGGTAAAATTCAAGGGCTCTATGGTGACCTGAACGGTGTAGTAATCGGAGGTTTTTACTGCATCCTCCACCTCATATCTGGCCTGTGCAAAAATCTCCTCGGTCAGATTCACCATTCGTTCTTCCACTTCATCATTAATCAGTACCATCTGGAAATAATCCGCCAGCTCATAGGCCCAATATTCCATGGTATCCTCATAATACTCCTCCACTGCCTCTTCGGTATCATCTACATATTCCAGATACCCGGATGCATCATGCTTGTAGCTGACATCCAGCAGACTCTGTACATAAGAAGCATACATTGCAGACGGATCGGAGTTTTTCCGGGACGAACTGCAGCCGGCTACCAACAATACCAGCAGCATACCCAACAGCAACCTTGTAACTTTCTTCATGATTTGCCCTTCTTTCTTACGCTTGCAAAATCGCAATGAGGGTTCTTCTGCACTTCCTTTATACTATTTTACGCTTTGGCTTCCTTCTTTTCAAAGGCATGGGTCCAATCGGAGCGAAGCAGGAAAATCAGGAATACGATAGAACTCAAAGACCAGGTTAACGGATACGCCCATGCAATTGTATTATAAACCGGCCAGATTCGAATCGCAACCGTTACATACAAAATTCTTACGCCGCACCAGAAGGTCAGCATAGTAATCATAGGCACAACGGCCTTACCGCAGCCACGAAGGACACCGGCTGAGCAGTGAGAGAAGGCCAGTAAGCCAAAAAACAGGTAGGTAATACCGATCTGGATAATGCCATACTGAATCGCCTCCTCCGAGGTGGTAAAGAACCTTAGTGCTGTAGGTCCTACTGCGCGGAGGACAAATCCAATGACTTCTGCAAAGATTACGCCAAAGAGAATGCCAAAGAGGGCACCCTTTTTCGCCCGCTTGTACTCTCTGGCTCCCAGGTTCTGACCGATAAAGGTAGGCAGTGCCATAGACATGCAGGTAATGGGCAAAAATACCACACCCTCAATTTTGGAATAGGCACCATGTCCGGACATGGCATAAGCGCCAAAGGCATTGATATTACTCTGTACCACCAGATTGCCGATACTGATCATAGAGTTCTGCACGCCGGTGGGAAGTCCCTGGGCGATAACCTCCTTCATCATATCAGGATAGAATTTCAACTTGGAAAAATTCAATCTGGTGTAATCCTTGATCCGACACATACGAATGATGCAAAGGACGCAGCTTAGGCCCTGGGAAAATACAGTGGCAATGGCTGCTCCTGCAACACCCCAATGGAATACTGCTACAAAAAGAAGGTCCAGCACCACATTGGTCACAGACGAAATGGCCAGATAATAGAGGGGATGTACACTGTCCCCCAGGGAACGCATAATAGACATGCAGATATTATACATGATAACCGTAGCAACTCCGGCAAAATAGATACGAAAATAAGCCAGGGAGGATGGCATCACACTGTCCGGTGTATTCATCCAGACTAGCATATGGGGAGTCAGCAGCAAACCAATGACGGTGGAAAGGATAGAGGCCAGAATACCAAACAAGAAATTGGTATGGATGGCTCGTTCCACATTAGACTCATCCCCTGCTCCGAAATATCGGGAAATAATAACACCGCCGCCTATGGCAATGCCGTTAAAAAAACCAATTACCAGAAAGGTCAAGCTGCCTCCGGAGCTGACAGCGGCAAAGGCATCATTGTCGGCAAAATTTCCAACCACCCAGGCATCCGCCAGGTTATATAGCTGCTGCAGCAGCTGGCCTAACAGGATTGGCAAGGTAAAGATCAGAATATCCTGAACAATCGATCCCTTGGTCAGATCCAGATTTTTTGCTTTTACTTTCATGTTTCCCTATCCTCTTTTCTATGTAGTGATGGTGGAGTCAAAAGTCTTTTTGTGCAATCACAAAGCCTTTTGACTTTTTGACCCTGGCATCATATTATACCATCTATTTTGTAAATTTCAATATTGGCAATCATAGGGAATTGAGAGTTTTATATGAATAATCATAAAAAGCATTCCAGGTTTTTAGTAATTTCTTGATAATTATTCAGTCATTCTGTATGATTTTCAGTCCGACTCCTACCTCTGTTACAGGGAGCCTTCTCATCATCTCCGCCTTTGCCGTCAAAGAAACACAGTGGCAGGGATAAAGAGCCTGGATCCGGCAATTTTCCAAATACCTTATGGTTTCTTCCAGACGGTGATCCTTGTCAAACAGATGGAATCCCCCCAGTACCCCCAGTATCCTGGATTCGTGACAAACCTTTTTCGCATATTCTATGATATTGCAAATCCCACTGTGGGAGCAGCCGGTTATGATAAAGATTCCTTCTTTATTTTGATAAACCAGGGCAGAGTCCTCCTGCACGTAATCCTCCTGCCACTGCCCGTTTTTTTCCTCCATACCTATGGCATAGGGTACCTCAAAAGGAGTGATGCGAGGGATTTCTCCCAGATAAATCAGTCCATCCCCCAGATGGCAGGGTTCTTTGCAGGGAAGATACCGGGTCAGCTTTGTCATCTCTTCTTCGGTAAAAGGTGCCCCGATATATCCTGTCTCATTTGTTTTCGGCAGGAAGCAATCCGGGTGAGCGATGAGTTTTACCTGTGAAATATGGATTTGCTCCGACAGCCATTTCAGGCCGTTGGTATGATCATTATGTCCGTGAGATAAAACAATGTGGGTCAGGCCATGGAGGTCGATGTGCATCTTCTTTGCATTCGTCAGCAGCACATCGGAGTATCCGGTATCAAATAAGACCCGACTGTCCCCTGATTCAATATAGTAGCTTACTGCCGGTTCTCCCTGATAATACTGATCAATATAGGTATTGTT
>CAYMSZ010000021.1:0-2144 GCA_964393285.1 uncultured Lachnospiraceae bacterium
AGACACAAAAATAAATGCAAGCATTTATTTTGTGTCCATTTGTCCCTTGTCTCATCATATCATAATATGGCAAAAAAAGACAAGAAAAAAGACCGCACCCTCCATGGAGAATGACGGTCTTTTTCATCGACTTAATCTGAATCTTATTCAGTTACAACACCAGCCTGAGCATAGATGTCGTTGATAGCTGTAAAGATAGCGTTAGAAGTCATGGTGCAGCCGGAGATAGCATCGATACCCTCGATGGTACCAGCAGCCAGGATCTTGTCCTGCAGCTTAGGGGCAGCAACCTGACCCAGGCTCTCGGTCTCGCCGGAAGCATCGATCTCCAGAGCGGTGATCACACCATTCTCGTCGATGGTAGCGGTAACCTTAACATCGGACTCCATGCCGTAGCTGGAAGCGGTGTACTCGCCAGCAACAACTGCGGAAGCGTTAGCAACCTCCTCGGTCTGAGCCTCAGTGGTAACAACGGCAGCCTCGGTAGCAGCCTCAGTGGACTTGCTATCGGAAGAGCTGGAGCAAGCAGCCAGAGCAAAAATCATGCTGGTAGCTAATACAACAGATAAAATCTTCTTCATTTGAGTTTCCTCCCTATTCATACTTATGGACCTCTGTCCAATCCCGGTCAGTATATCACACATGTTTCCAGAGAGCAAGTGTGAATATGTCAAAAATACTGGAATTTTTCGCCATTTTCCATAGAAATTTACACAAAGTAGAAAAAAAAGACTGCCACATGTCAGAATCGACTGTGGCAGCCTTCTATTCATTCTTTACTGCTTGGCAGCAACTACCTTCTTCAAGTGTACGAAGCGAGGCAGGGACTGCTCCTTCTTCATCTGGATCTCGCCCTGGATCAGAGGAAGTGCATACTCGATGTAAGCATCGGTCACATCATTGCCGCGCTCATTGATCCATTCTACGGGAACCTTCTTCTCATAGTTTGCTACAGCAGCCAGATCTAACAGCTCAGGCTCGCACTTGTAACCATTCTCATCACGAGTGCACTTGAAGCCAACCATCTTATCTGTGGTACCGGAGATTGCCTCCTTAACAGCAGTCTGACCAGCCATGAAGGACTCGTCGGAGTCTGTCTGAGATGCGCAATGCTCAGCGCAACGCTGCAGCAGGGACAGCTCGATAGGACGTACCTTTACGCCGGGGATAGCTTTCTTAACCACATCGCCTAACTTTGCAGCCAGACCGCCCAGCTGTGCATGTCCGAATCCATCGGTAGCAGAGGTCTCTGCCTCAGATACGAAACGGCCATCTGCATAATGGATACCCTCAGATACTGCTACCAGTACATTGTGGTTCTCATTCCAGATGCGCTCTACATCCTCTAAGAACTCATCCATCTTGAAATCTACCTCAGGTAAGTAGATCAGGTCGGGGCCATAGCCGGTAACCTTAGCCAGAGAAGCAGCGCCTGCCAGCCAGCCTGCGTGACGGCCCATGATCTCAACGATGGTCACCTGACCCTTGTCATATACATGAGCATCCTGATATACCTCTACCATGGAAGTAGCGATATACTTAGCTGCGGAAGAGAATCCGGGGCAGTGGTCTGTGCCGAAGAGGTCGTTATCAATGGTCTTGGGAATACCCATAACACGGCAATCATAGCCAACCTTCTTCATATACTTGGAAATCTTGTTGCAGGTATCCATGGAATCGTTACCGCCGTTGTAGAAGAAGTAACGAACATCATACTTCTTGAAGATCTCCAGAATCTTCTTGTAGTCGGTATCATCTACATCGGGATCTGCGATCTTGTAACGGCAGGAACCCAGAGCAGAGGAGGGGGTGTACTTCATAAGAGCCAGCTCCTCAGGATCCTCTTCGTCCATCACATACAGCTTATCGTTCAGAACACCTACGATACCATTGGCTGCACCATACACCTTGGTGATTACATCAGAATCCAGACCTGCCTTAATTGCACCATAGCAACTGGCATTGATAACGGAAGAAGGTCCGCCGGACTGTCCGATGATCATTGCACCTCTTAATTCACTCATTTACTTGTCCTCCTAAAAGAAAATAAATTTTTTTCAATAGTTATTCAAATCATATCACAGCATTTTCCAACTTTCAATAAGAAGATGGAGAATGGTGGAAACTTTCTGGACATTTTCGGG
>CAYMSZ010000021.1:2244-14013 GCA_964393285.1 uncultured Lachnospiraceae bacterium
TAGGATTCCAGATCGGCTGCCACTGCTTCCTCCAGAATGGCGGCTTCTTCCTTGTTCTTTGCACTGACAGAGATGTAGGCTTTCAGCTTAGGCTCCGTACCGGAGGGACGAATCACCACAGAGCAATTCTCCTCCAAAAGATACTTTAATACATCAGACTGGGGCAAGCCATCCAGTCCCTGGCTGTAATCCAGACATTTTTCTGTTCTGCGTCCCATGCCTTCTCTGCCGAAATATGCCTTGCCTGTCCGGAATTTCTTCATGATTTCCTGCATTTTGGCAAAACCTGCAGAACCCTCAAAGGTATAAGAATGAAGGGTATTCAGGCTGTAGCCGTAGGTTTCATACAGCTCTGCCAGCTTGTCCAAAAGACTGATTCCTCTGGTCTGATACCAGGCAAACATTTCGCAGATCATAAATGCTCCGTCTACGGCATCCTTGTCCCGCACATAGGAGCCGGTAAGATATCCATAGGATTCTTCGAATCCGCAGATATAGGAATCCTCCTTGCCCTGGGCTTCCAGCATTCCGATCTGTTCTCCGATGAACTTAAAGCCTGTCAGCACATTGACACAGCGAACCCCGTAATGGGCGGCAATCCGCTCTGCCATGTCGCTGGTAACGATGGTCTTTACAAACACAGGATCCTCCGGCATACGCCCCAAAGCGATGCGGCGGCTGCAAATATAATCCAGCAGAAGCATTCCTGTCTCGTTGCCGGACAGAAGTACATATTCTCCATCCTTGTCCTTTACTGCAATTCCCACTCGGTCACAGTCAGGGTCGGTGGCCAGCAGCAAATCTGCCTGGCACTTTTTGGCATACTCCATTCCCAGGGTCATAGCTTCCCGGATCTCCGGATTGGGATAGGGGCAGGTAGGGAAGTTTCCATCCGGCTGTTCCTGTTCCTTTACTACGGTAATGTTGGTATAGCCGCTTTCTCTCAAGGTCCGCAGCACAGGCTTCAGGCCGGTTCCGTTTAAGGGAGAATATACGATGGCTACATTGCGATCCACCTCCTCCGGCGTTGCCAGCAGAGACTGCTCCTTTACCCTGGCAATAAAACCGGAGATCACCTCTTCTCCAATGTATGAAATCTGTCCGGCTTCCAGGCCGTCAGAGAAAGCCATCTTTTTTACATGTTCAAAGGGGTCTACTGCCTGAATCTCCGTCAAAATGGCGGCAGCTGCTTCTGTGGTAATCTGGCAGCCGTCTGCCCCGTATACCTTATAGCCATTGTACTTTGAGGGATTGTGGGAAGCGGTGACCATAATGCCTCCGGCACAGCCTAAGGCTCTTACGGCATAGGACAGACAAGGGGTCGGCATCAGTTCTGTGTAAATATGAACCTGAATCCCATTGGCTGCAAATACCCCTGCTGCCACTTTGGCAAACAGATCCGACTTAATACGGGAGTCATAGCTGACTGCCATGCTCCATTGATCCCTGGGAAAGGTTTTGGTAATGTAATTGGCCAATCCCTGGCTTGCCTTGGCAACGGTGTAGATATTCATACGATTGGTACCGGCTCCGATGACGCCGCGGAGTCCTCCCGTGCCAAAGGCCAGATCCCGATAGAAGGCATCCTCTTTGGCTGCAAAATCATCTTTCATCTGCCCCAGCTCTCTCACCACATCCTCATCTTCTGTTGCGTGGGAGACCCAGGTTTCATAAATTTTCTCTATTCTATCCTGCTCCATTGTACCATCCTCCATGTATGTATGAGCCACAGGTCTTTATCTCTCTGCTCTCATGGGATTATTCAGGAAATCCTCATAGGACAGGCGAATGCCTTCTTCCAGCTCCGTCTGATAGGTCCAGCCTAAGGCTGTTGCCTTGCTGACATCCAGGAGCTTTCTGGGGGTTCCGTTAGGCTTGGTCGTATCCCAGCGAATCTCACCCTCATAGCCGATGACCTTGGCCACCAGCTCTGTCAGCTCTTTGATGGACAGTTCCTTGCCGGTACCGGCGTTGACTGTCTCGTCACCGCTGTAATGATTCATCAGGAACACACACAGATTGGCCAGATCGTCTACATACAAAAACTCCCGGAGAGGGGAACCATCGCCCCAGCAAGTCACATAGGGCAGATTCTGCTCCTTGGCCTCATGGAAACGGCGGATCAATGCAGGCAATACATGGCTGTGGGTAGGATGGTAATTATCGTTAGGGCCATACAGGTTCGTAGGCATAACGCTGATATAGTCTGTTCCGTACTGACGGTTTAAGAACTCACAATACTTCAGACCGCTGATCTTTGCCAAGGCGTAGGCCTCATTGGTCTTCTCCAATTCAGAGGTCAGCAGGCAGCTCTCCTTCATAGGCTGAGGTGCCATACGGGGATAGATGCAGGAGGAGCCTAAAAACTCCAGCTTTTTGCAGCCGTTCTGCCAGGCGGAATGAATCACATTCATCTCCAGGGTCATATTAAACCACATAAAATCCGCCAGGGCTTCCTGGTTGGCAATAATACCGCCTACCTTGGCTGCTGCCAGGAAAACATACTCCGGCTTTTCCTCTGCGAAAAATGCCTCTACCTCTGCCTGGCGGCACAAATCCAACTCCTGATGGGTACGGGTAATGATGTTATGATAGCCCTGTCTCTCCAGCTCTCTTACAATGGCAGAGCCTACCATGCCGCGATGCCCGGCTACATAGATTTTCGCATCTTTTTCCATCATGTTCTTATCCTCCAAAAGACAGGGCATAGCCCTGTCTTTTTCCTGTTCTATTCTCTTTACTGCTGATCCTTCATCCCATTTTCCCCATCCCAGTGAGCAAAGAAGCAGGTTAATGCCTCCTGCCAGGGACGCACAGGATTTCCTATGGTAGTCCGCAGCATCCGATTATCCAGGGCGCTCCAATGAGGACGATCCGCAGATTCCGGATGTTTTTCCTTATACTCGGTACTGGTGCAGGGAGCTACTGTGGCATCTACCTGACCTCCGGCGATGATAGCTGCAGCGAAATCATACCAGGAGCAGATTCCTTCTCCGGTACAATGATAAACGCCGTATTCTTCTGTATCTGCTAACTGCAGCAGCACATGAGCCAGGTCTACTGCATTGGTAGGGTTGCCCAGCTGGTCATTAACCACTTCCAGCTTGCCATACTTTTTGCCGGCATTGTAAATGGTCTTTACAAAGTTTTTGCCGTAGTAGCTGTACAGCCATGCCGTACGCACAATGAAGGCTCTGCTGCAGAACTGCTGTACATATTTCTCTCCTAACAGCTTGGTGGTACCATAGGCACTGATGGGATTGGGGGCATCTGCCTCATCCAGAGGAATTCCTCCATTCTCTCTTCCGCTGAATACATAATCGGTAGATACATGTACCAGCTTGGCACCGATTTTCTCGCAGGCCATAGCCAGGTTTCTGGGGCCTACGGCGTTGGCGGAGAATGCGGTATCATGATTGGTCTCACAACCGTCTACATTGGTGAATGCAGCGCAGTTGATTACCAGATCCGGATGAATCTCGCGGATATATGCTACTGTAGATTCTAATTTGGAAATGTCCAGATCCGGCAAGTCTACTGCCACTACCTGGGCACCTTTTAAATTTTCGGGAATGGAACCGATCTCGCTCTCACCCAGGCGCAGCTGTTTCTGAATCTCTGTTCCCAGCTGTCCTCTGCTGCCTGTAATCAAAATCTTCATAAAAAATTTTCTCCTCTTTCTCGTTCTTACAGAGCGGCGTGTTTCCAGTCCTCGCTGGACTTGCCGGTAATGTGCAGTACATCAGAGTTTACCATCATCTTAACCAGACCATCGAAATCGGTCTTTCTGTGCCAGCCAAGCTCTGTCTCTGCCTTGGTGGCATCGCCCCACAAAAACTCTACCTCAGCGGGACGGAAGAACTCCGGTGCCACATCTACCAACAGTCTGCCTGTCTTGGCATCGTAGCCCTTTTCCTCAATGCCGGTTCCCTCAAAGCGGATATCAATGCCTACCTCTTTGAATGCTGCGGATACAAATTCTCTTACGGTGTGGGTCTGGTTGGTTGCCAGAACATAATCTCCGGGAGTCTCCTGCTGCAGCATCCGCCACATACCCTCTACATAATCTCCGGCAAAGCCCCAGTCACGCTTTGCGTCCATATTGCCTAAGGACAGCTTCTCCTGCTTACCTGCCAGAATGTTGGCTACTGCCAGAGTAATCTTACGGGTTACAAAATTCTCACCGCGGCGGGGAGACTCATGGTTAAACAAAATACCATTGCAGGCAAACAGGCCATAGGATTCTCTGTAATTTACGGTAATCCAATAGGAGTACAGCTTGGCTGCACCGTAAGGGCTCTTGGGATAGAAGGGAGTCTTCTCACTCTGGGGAGCTGTCTCCGGAATACCGCCAAATAACTCAGAAGTAGATGCCTGATAGTAGCGGATGGGCAGACCACTCTCCTTAATGGCCTCCAGCAGACGCAGGGTACCTACGCCGGTGACATCGGCAGTATACTCCGGTACCTCAAAGGAAATTCCTACATGGGACTGTGCTGCCAGATTATACACCTCACAGGGTTCTATGGTACGAACCAGACGGGCCAGATTGCTGGAATCGGTCAGATCTCCATAGTGGAGATGAACTCTGGGGTTCTTCAGCAAATGGGCAATTCTCTCATCATTGCCTGTGGTGCTGTGACGACGGATAATGCCGTGGACTTCATATCCTTTTTCTAAAAGTAATTCTGTTAAATAAGAGCCATCCTGTCCGGTGATACCGGTAATCAAAGCGACTTTTTCCATAAATTATTCTCTCTTTCTCTTATGACCCGAGGCCATTCTTCCGTTCAGTATATAATAAGTGCTCTGAATTTGCAAGATACTGGTAAAAAACTGTTGGTCGTAAAATTTTTACTTCATCAGGCTCTTACCGCTGCTCCATGCCTCTCCGACCTGTTCTCCCAGAACATGGTAGGTGTTGTTAAAGGGATCAAAGGCAATGGGCTGAACCTTTGAAACATCTACCTTGCCGTCTGTCAGGGCCGCCTCATCCACACTGACATTGACGATTTCTCCTACTAATATACAGGATTCCTCGTCATAGCGGATTACCTTGCATTCCAGGCATACTGCCAGTTCATTGATAATCGGTGCATTGACAAGCTCACTTTTCACAGTCGTGAAGCCTGTTTTTTCCATCTTATCCGGTACCTTATTTCCGGAAACGATTCCCACATAATCGCAGGCAGCCACATGAGGTGCATCTGCCATGCTGATGGTAAATGCGCCTGTCTTTAAAAAATTGCGAACCGTCTTGTGTCCTGCCGATAAACATACGGAAATCTGGTTTGATTCGCTGATTCCTCCCCATGCTGCATTCATGGCATCGGCATTTCCATTCTCATCGTAGGTTGCGATGATCCATACCGGCTGGGGATAGGTGTAAGGTTTTGCTCCAAAATTTTTGCGACTCATAAAATTTCTCCTCCTTCATCTGCCTTTCACAGATGTTTCAATATGTTTACAGTGATTTTTGTCACTTATGCATAGTGTAAACGACACCTTCTTAGAAAGCAAGAGGGTGCGGCAAAATCATGATTCAAAGAATCACGGAATGATTTAGGAAAAAAGGCAGAGTGCAAAACAGCCACTCTCTACTTCCTGATATTGCTGATTTCCGTTCCCGGGTAGAAGAAATTCAGGATTTCCTCATATCCCATCCCCATATTTGCCATGGTCTTGGCTCCGTTTTGGCTCATGCCTACTCCATGTCCATAACCGCCGCCGTAAATCTGGTAACCCGTCAGGTTTTCACCATCCCACACTTCCTCCAAACAGAAGAATGCGCTGGGCAGCGACCCCATTCCTGTCACCTGGCTGCCATCCTTTTTTGTAATCACATAGTCGGAATTTCCCAGATAGGACCTGGCGACTCCCTGTCGCAGCAAGAGAATTACTGCCTCTGTCCCTTCCACTTTCAGTTCTGACACGATTCCACCGGCACCTCTCTTGGTCACTGTAATTTTTGTAACGGCGCCAATGCTGTGAATCTCCTGCTGCCTGTATTCTCCATCCTCTCCCTGCACCAGTACAGAGGCGCTGCCGTGGTCTCCTAATTTTTCCAGGGAGGTATTGATGGCATCCGACAGCATGGTCAAATCTCCGTAAAGGTTCCATCGATACCAGGCAAAATTGGTGTCAAAGGTGTCATACTCTTCATTCTGAATGAAATTTCGAAAGGTCTCCTCATCGGTAAGATCCAGGGAACTGTTTTCATCCTCTGACAGAATCTTTCCTGTCAGATAAGGGTAGTCTGCCGGATCGCTGCCCCAGATGGCTGTGTCTGTGGTACTGCCGCAGGTGGTTGAGGAATAATAGGCTGTTATCACATCCCCTTCATAGGTCAATACCTGTCCGGCTGTCTCAGCTACCGCCTGGGTACACAATTCCTTTTCCTCTGAGTTGTTATAAACCTGATAGGATGTGGTATCATCCACATGAGCTCCCTTGGCTCGGCAGGCATTGGCGCGAATCTGATTGTAGGCATAGCTTCTGGCACAGACTGCCTGGGCCTTCAACGCCTCCAATCCATGTCCTGCCGGCATTTCACTGGGTACTACGCGGGTCAGGTACTGTTCCAGATCCACTTCATTGACCACCAGAATCTGTCCCTCCTCCAAGGTAAGCTCCAGGGTCCCCTGATAGTGGGGAATCCCGTATCCCCGTTCCAGAGATGTAATCTGAATCTCGCTGTCTGCACTGACAAAAATTCTTCCCTTTGCCAGTTCTTCGCTTTCTGCTGTCAGCGTAAACTCTGTATCGGCAGGCCATTCCACCTCTTCCCCACCGATTACCAGCTTCATGGGGCTGTCACTTCTCAGAGAAACGGTTTCATGACCGCTTCCTTTCATCCCCTGATTGGAAATCAATACCCGAATGGTATCCAGAATCGGTTCTTCCCTTAGTAAAATCGCGCAAATCTCCCCTTTTGCTACTACGAATTCATAGGTTTCGGCACCGACAATCACATCGGCCAGCCGTCTGGATGCCAGATCTCCATAAAGACGATAGACGCAGGCTCCCTCGGCCAAAGGCAGCGTGCCATAGCCAAGAACTTCTATGTTTTCTGTTCCAACTGCCAGAACCTTCCCCTCTATGGTGTCCCGTTTCAGGGAAATCCGGGAAAATTTTCCCTCTGTCAAGGTCAGATCTGCCACCACCTGGGTGTACTCTCCCTCCAACGCCTCCACAGGGAATTGCCGTTCAAACCCGGCAAAAAACACAGTCAGATATTGACCGTCATACTGTTCGATCCATACATTCTCATAGGTTACCGTCAAGGATACCACCGCTCCGATTTCCAGGATCTCTCCGTCCAGAATCCGCATCTGCAGGGTTTGATCCACATAATCGGTGAGAGAAAAGCCTTCTCCGTACAGGGTTCCTGCACTGGAAACTGCCCGGTCCGCTTCCAGGCCTGCTGCCTCTCCTGCTCCATATACCGTTACCTCTGTGTATGTATAATCTTCACAGGAAGTTTCTGCCACACAGGCTTCAAAAAAATCCCACCAGTCTCCTGCCGTCATAGGTTCTGTATCCTCATGGGATTTTTCTTGTGGCAGCAGGGTTGTCGTATCTCCATTCTCCCGCTCCAGAAATCTCTCTTCCAGCTGTCTGGCCTGTCCCCAGGTAAGGCTTTCTGTCACAGGATTCTGAGAACTTTCTTCCTGTTCGGTCCAGTATCCTCTGGCTGTCAGATAGTCCTTGTAGGGCTGGTACCAGAAAGCTCCCTCTTCTTTTTCCGGCAAATTGGCATCCTGAGAAAATCCTGCCGTATCCGTCAGCAGGCAGGCAAATGCTTTCCAGACATATGCCTGGGGGATAGGGTCTGATAAATTTATGGTTTGTCCCCATTCTTCTGTCAGTCCGGTTGCCTGATCTATGGTAAGCTTTTTCTGTTTTCTGCCGGAACCTGTGGCAACCCAGGCAATGGCTACCAGGCAAAGAGCCAGCACAGGCAGCCATTTCAAGGTTTTCCTGCTTTTTGTCTCCCTTTGTTTTATTTTTTTGCTATGTCTCTGTCTTTTCAATGCTTTTCCCCCATTTTCTATCTTCTTTCTGCCAGGCTGCTGAGTTTGCTCTGTTACCCCTGCCTGCTGCCAGGCTACTGAGTTTGCTTTGTTACCCCTGCCTGTAACCAGGCCCTTCTATGTAGAGAAAAAGCAGCCCTTACGAGCTGCTTCTTCTCTATATAACTCCCCAGAATGCCGGTCCCTGCTTTTGACTCCTAGCGTACGCTAGGTGGGCAACCGCAAATAGATTTCTGCCTTCCCCTGCTAAAATGGGGGCCTGACATCCACCTAAAGATATAGGAATCCCTGTCATCAAAATGTAGGTTCAAAATTACAAGGTTATCGAACATCCCAGGTCGTTACACAAATATTTTATCTTCTGTACGAGTGGATTATACCGCAATTGACTATGTCTGGCAAGGGATTCATAAAATTTCCTGTAAGAAACTTGTGCCGCTTGCCGTATTTTCCACGCCAAAGTAGTCCAGAATCGTGGCAGAAATATCGGCAAAGGTCTTTCTGGTGCCTGCATTGGCACCGGCCTGAACCTTCTTTCCTGCAATCACCAGAGGAATATATTCTCTGGAGTGATCGGTGGAGGGCGTAATGGGATCACAGCCGTGATCTGCGGTAATCATCAGCAGATCATCCTCTCCCAGCTTTGCCAGCATCTCAGGGAGTCTGCTGTCAAAATATGTCAGAGCCTTGGCATAGCCATCCACATCGTTTCGATGACCGTAGAGCATATCAAAATCTACCAGATTTACAAAACACAGGCCCTCAAAGTCCTCATCCATCCGCTCCAGGGTCCGCTCAATGCCATCCTCATTTCCGCTGGTTCGAACGGTATCACTGACGCTCTTTCCGGCAAAAATATCATAGATCTTGCCTACTCCTCTGGTGGCATAGCCGGCATGTTTCAGCAGATCCAACATGGTATCCCCTGTGGGAACCAGGGAATAATCGTGGCGTCTGGTGGTTCGCTTATAGGGATATTCTCCCTCGAAGGGACGGGCAATGACACGACCTACCGCGTACTTGCCCTGGCACAGTTCTCTGGCAATCTCACAGATCTGATACAGCTCCGGTACCGGGATCACTGACTCATGGGCTGCAATCTGGAGTACGCTGTCTGCCGATGTATAAACAATCAAATCTCCTGTCTCACAATGCTGTCTGCCGTAGTCCCGGATCACGTCAGTTCCGGAATAGGGCTTGTTGCACAAAATCCCTCTGCCTGTCTTTTCCCGCAGCTTGTCCAGAAGCTCATCCGGAAAGCCATCCGGGAAGGTAGGCATAGGCTCTTTGGAAATCAGACCGGCAATCTCCCAGTGACCTGTGGTAGTGTCCTTTCCCATGGAAGTTTCTGCCAATCTGGCAAAGGCGCCTGCAGGTGCCTTCTCACTTTCTGCCCAATCCATACCGTCTATATTAAATAAGCCTAATTTTTTCATATTGGGCATGGAAAAATACGGACTGGTGGCAGCCGCCTTAACAGTGTTGCTGCCCTCATCTCCAAACATGGCAGCATCGGGTAATTCCCCGATTCCTACACTGTCTAATACGATTAGAAATACGCGTTTCATAAGGTTCCTCCTATTGTGTTGTGATAACAGGGTAAACGACATGGCAATCCTCAGACCCTTTTTTTACAGGAACTGATTTTTCTCTTCCTGATAAGTATACCCTATGGTCTGAAGCTTTTGGATGATTTCGTTTTGATCCACCTCCAGATCTTCACACAGGGCGTCCAGATTTTTATAATAATCCCGCAGCTTCATGTTAAGAAAGCTTAACAGCATGACAGGATCTTTTGGTATGGAGCTCATAAATTCTACCTCCTGTTCTTTCCTCCATCATACCCATTCTTTTGAAAAAATACAAGTAGAAAAGGCGCCACCGGCGCCTTTATCTGCTTACATGGTAAATAAAAAAATTGTCACTCTACCCGTACCATACGATAGCCAATGCCGATGTGGGTCTGGATATACTGAGGGGAATCCGGCGTGCTTTCCAGCTTTTTTCGCAGGGTAGCCATATAGACACGAAGAGAGGCTACATCATTTTCCCAGCTGCTGCCCCAAACACTCTGCATGATAAATTTGTGAGTCAAAACCTTTCCTACGTTTCTAGCCAGCAGACACAACAATTTATACTCGATGGGAGTCAGATGAAGTTCCTCATCCCGGATATAGGCACAGCCGGAGGCATAATCAATCTTCAGGGGACCATTGAGGAATATGGCGGATTCTTCTCCCCGATTCTGCATCCTCATGAGTCTCCGGCAGGTAACACGCAGTCTGGCCAGGAGTTCTTCTACGGAAAAGGGTTTGGTCAGATAATCGTCAGCTCCTGCATCCAGAGCATCTATTTTATCACTGTCCTCACTTCTGGCACTGATGACAATAATCGGGATCTCAGACCAGCTACGAATCTTCGTAATGACTTCCACTCCATCCATGTCCGGCAATCCCAGGTCTAAGAGCACCATATCCGGATTGTGAGACGCGGCTTCCATGACTGCTTCTTCCCCTGTCTGGGCTGAAATATAACGATAGTCATGGGCTTTCAGTGTGGTCGTAATCAGGTTGCGGACAGGTGCATCATCCTCCACCACTAAAATTTGAAACTTATTCATGGACTGGTTCATGGAATGATACCTCCTCTAATGGCAATGTGAAGCAAAATACTGCGCCGGAGGGTTTATGATCCTCCACCCAGATCTGGCCGCCGTGGGCTTCTACGATAGCCTTACACAGATACAGTCCCAGACCTAAGCTGCGGCGATTGTCGGCTACCTTGTGGTCTCCACAATAAAACTTGTCAAAAATTTTTTCTTTTTCCTCTCCAGGTATCCCCGGACCATCATCTGCAATACGGATTTCCACCATATCGCCCATTTTCCGACTGGTTATCTCCACCAAGGTGCCTGTAGGCGTGTATTTCATTGCATTATCTACAATATTAACAATCACCTGTACCACCAGCTTGGCGTCTGCCTTTACCAAAAGAAGGTCATCTTCATAGGAGGCCCGGATCTCATGGGTATTTGCCTTGTGGCGGACATGCTCCAGAGCCTCCTCCACAATCTCGCTGACCAGTTCGGCAGAGGTGCGTAAAACCATCTGTCCTTCCTCGATGCGAGTGGCATACAACAGATTTTCCACCAGGTCAATGAGCCACAACGAATCTTCGTAAATGTCTGTATATATCTGCTGTTTTGTCTCTTCATCAAAATAGCTGCCATTGCTTAACAGGTTGCTGGCATTACCGGATATGGTCGTCAGAGGGGTACGCAGGTCATGAGAAATACTTCGCAATATATTCGCCCGAAGCTGCTCGCTCTTTGCCAGAACAGCCGCCTCTTCCTTCTCTTTGGACAGTCTTCTGGCCTCGTCTGCCTGCTCCTTGCAGCGGCCGGCGAAGGTGCCTGTAATAAAGGCTGTCAGAAACATAACCACAAAAGTCACCGGATATCCGGTTCCATATGCTGCAAAAGAGAAACGGGGAACGGTAAATATAAAATTAAACAACAGCACACTGGCTATGGAAGAGATCAGTCCATAGATTCTGTGAGAGGTTGTAATAGAAATCAACAACACCCCCAGGATGTATACCATAATGATATTGGGGTCTGTAAAACCCAACCGATGAAACAGCATACTTAACAGGGTTGCCCCTGTAAGAATACTCACGCTGCGAAGAATATTCATGGGGATAGACAGGGTATGATCTAAAAAACTCATTGGATTTG
>CAYMSZ010000022.1:0-13375 GCA_964393285.1 uncultured Lachnospiraceae bacterium
GAAGCCTTCAGTGGATCGAGGATGCGGGCATTATCTCACGCTGCTATAACCTTTCTATTACGGAACTTCCATTGGACGGGAATGCCGAGGAGGATGTGTTCAAGGTTTATATGAGGGACTGTGGACTATTCGTCAGTATGTTGGAAGATGGCACGCAGTATGATATTCTGAGAGGTAATCTCCATGGATACAAGGGAGCAATTTTTGAAAACCTGATTGCAGACATTTTCTCCAAGATGGGGCGAAAGCTCTACTACTATCATAAAGACAGCGGACTTGAGGTAGATTTTGTAATCCGTTACAAAGGAGAGTGTACTCTCGTCGAAGTGAAGGCGTCTACCGGAAATACAAAGAGCACAAAAACGATACTGAACCATCCGGAAAAGTATCATGTAACCAGCGCAATAAAGCTGGGTGACTATAATGTGGGCAGGTCAGAACAAATTCTGACATTGCCTCTCTATATGGCGTTCCTGTTAAAAACACTTTAAGTGATATTGTCAGGAAATAGAAGCATATGTAGAATTGATGAACTGGATGATAGAACATCAAAAGTAAATAAGGAAACACAAAAAGGACATTAAGCCCCAAAAGCCTGATGCCCTTTTTTCTCCCAGCCCAACCAGCTCTTTTCTTAAAAAAGATAGATAAAATCAAAATATCATGGAATCCGGGGATGATTTGTGGTAGAATCACCATAAAGTAGCAATATGCAGGAGTGTGACAACAATGGCGAAAATGCGACTGGATAAATTTCTGGTGGAAATGGGACAGGGTTCCCGTAGCCAGATCAAACAGGAAGCAAAGAAAGGTCTCATCCAGGTCAATGGTCAGGTGATCAAGGAGACCGATTACAAGATCGACCCGGAGACCGATCAGGTCATTTACGGAGGAAGCCTCATAGGGTATGCAGCCTATGAGTATTACTTGTTAAATAAGCCGGCGGGATATCTTTCTGCAACAGAAGACAAGCGGGAGAAAACGGTGCTGGATCTGATTCCGGATCGGTTGCGTCAGGATTTATTCCCGGTAGGGAGACTGGATAAGGACACAGAAGGATTGCTGCTCATTACCAATGACGGAGAGCTGGCCCATCGGTTATTACATCCGAAGAAGCATGTGGATAAGACATATTATGCAGAGGTCACCGGCTCCATTACCCGGGAGATGATAGAGCAGTTTGCAGCAGGGTTGGACATCGGAGATGATACCCTTACTTTACCGGCGGTATTGAGAGAGGTGCCTTTCCTTTCCGGAGAAGGACGGGAGAACCCCCATGAAGCAGGAGATTCTGAGAAACTGTCTGCCGTGGAGATTACCATTCGAGAGGGACGATTTCATCAGATTAAGCGAATGTTTGAAGCAGTGGGATCTAAGGTCTGCTATCTGAAGCGACTGACCATGGGACCGCTGTCCCTGGATCCTGCATTGAAATTAGGAGAATATCGTCCTCTTACAGAAGAAGAGAAACATGCCCTGGGAGTTCCATTCAGGTAACAGCCTGGAAGTCAGGATAGATAGACAAAAACGCTCATTGACGGAAGGAGAAGTGACAGCCTATGACGATTTTGAAAAGGATATGGAACTGGATTCGATCCTTGTTTTCCGGCAAAAAGCAGGACGAAGCCAAGGATTTAGACCGGCAGGTAGAAAAAACCTGGGAGATGTTGCGGAATATGAAAGCAAAAACAGAAGCGGTTCTGGTAGAACAGGAAAAACGAAAACGGGAAATCAGTCAGTGCAAGGCAGAACTGGATAAGATGAACCTCTATGCCGAAAAAGCAGGAGAGGGCAGTCAGGATGCCATCTATTTTCAGGAGAAAGCAGAGAAGCTTGGCAAACGACTGCAGGAATTGGAACAGGCAGAAAAGCTGTCAGGAGTCTATGTGACGAAAGCTACAGAGCTTTATGACAGCACCAGACAGCGATTGCAGGAAGTGGCGGAAAAAAGAGATGTCATCCAGGCAAACAGTCTCAGTGCCTCTCTTTCAGAGTCTCTGCGGGATCTGGAACGCCAGGCAGATAAGGCAGAAGCCCTGGCAGAGCTGGATCAGGGGGTTACCGGTCACAGCAGCGAAATGGAGCAACTTATGGCGAAGTACGATGAGCAGAAGCAGTCGGAAACGCCCAAGGTACAGCAAAGGTAAGGATTTTTCATAAACAGGAGGTAAGAAAATGGCCTTATTTCACAATCAGACAGCAAATGTAGTAGAGTGGGAAGAATATCGGGACGATGTACTTTTCTGGAAATGGAAGAATACAGAGATCAAAAAAGGCAGCAGACTGATCCTGCGCCAGGGCCAGGATGCCATCTTTATGGCAAACGGCAGAGTAGAAGGTGTGTTCCGGGATGAGGGAAGCTATGACATCGAGTCTGAGATCATTCCTTTTCTCAGCACCTTAAAGGGCTTTCGTTTTGGCTTCCAGTCAGGTTTGCGGGCAGAGGTGCTTTTTGTTAACACCAAGGAAATCCCTATGAAGTGGGGCACAAAGAACCCTATCAGTATCCCGGCTCCCGGCTTGCCCGGTGGTATGCCCATTCGTGCCTATGGCACCTACCAGTGCCGGGTAGCCGATGAGATGGTTCTCATCGAGAAGATCGCCGGAATCAAGAAGCAGTTCCTGGTAGAAGAGGTAAAGGATCGGGTAGATTCTATGCTGAGTCAGCTTCTCATGAAGTGGATCAGCAAAGAGGGAAAGGACATGTTCCACCTCCAGTCCAATGCCTATGATATTTCCAAGGGCATTTGCCAGGATCTGGATATGGAGATGCAGAAGATCGGTATCGGTATTACCGACTTTACCATTGCCAGTGTATCTTATCCTGAGGAAGTAGCCGCTATGCAGAAAAAGGCGGCAGCTCAGAGTATGGTAGGAGATGTGAACCGTTATACCCAGATCAACATGGCAGACTCCATTGGCAAGGGTGGAAACGGTGGCAATGTGGCCTCCAGTATGGCTCAGATGCAGATGGGTATGATGATGGGCAAGCAGATGGCAGACCAGATGACAGGTAGCGGCAATCAGGCAGGAACTACCGGTGCTTCCGGTATGAATTTCTGCCCTAACTGCGGAACCAAGACAGATGGCGCCAAATTCTGTCCCAATTGCGGCACGAAGCTTTCCTGAAATGAGAATATTAATCATAGAAGATGAGAAAATGCTGGCGGATTCAGTCAAAACCCTGCTGGAGAAAAAGGGCTTTGAGGTGCAGTGTGCCTATGACGGAAAGACAGGGGTGGAGTATGCAGTCATGGGGATTTACGATCTCCTGATCCTGGATGTGATGATGCCGGAAAAGAACGGATATCAGGTAGCCAGAGAGGTGCGAGGAGAGCGATGCGCCACCCCTATATTGATGCTTACTGCCAAATCAGAGCTGGAGGATCGGATCACAGGGCTGGATGCAGGAGCCGATTACTATCTGACCAAGCCCTTTGACACACGAGAATTGTTGGCTTGTATCAACGCCCTCTTGCGCCGCCAGGGAGATCAGGTAGAAAAATTGGTTTATGGAAACACGACACTGGATCTTTCCACCTGTACCCTATCTTGTGGGGATAGGAGCGTTCGTCTTAGCGACAGGGAGTTTGATGTCATGCGTCTCCTTCTCCAATCAGGAAAAAAGAACCTGTCAAAGGAAACCCTGTTGGTGCGGGTATGGGGATTTGAATCCAATGCCACTGAAAACCATGTGGAGGTGTATGTAGGATTCCTGCGAAAAAAACTCCAGAGCATCGGGTCTGATATCCGCATTGAAGCCATTCGCAGACAGGGATATCATTTGGAGGTAGAGAATCTGTGCTAAGGCGTCTTCGGATAAAATTCGTTTGCATCAACATGATATTTGTTACGCTGATGCTGTGCTTTATCTTCTCTCTGGTCTATGTTTCTACGAAAAGAGATCTGGAAAAATCCAGTATCCAGATGATGGAGACCATTGCTGCCAATCCCGTAAGGAGTGGCAGACCTAATGAATGGCCGGAGGAGGTTCGTCTTCCCTATTTTGTCATTCAGACAGGAGAAAAGGGAGAACTGGTTACTGTGGATGGCGGATATTTTGACTTGTCAGACGAGGATTTCCTGAAAGAAC
This sequence comes from uncultured Lachnospiraceae bacterium, assembly GCA_964393285.1. GTDB lineage: Bacteria > Bacillota > Clostridia > Lachnospirales > Lachnospiraceae > RGIG7193. Next base: position 4,094 of record CAYMSZ010000022.1, read on the forward strand.
TGCTCCAGGAGATAACCATACGACAAGAGCAGATAGGAGTGTTGTCGGAGTATCGTTTGCGCTATCTTCGTACAGATACTCCTACCGGTCAATGTATCGTGCTGGCAGATATGACCAGTGAAAGCGCCACATTGAACAGTCTGGTGAAAACCTGTGTCCTGATCGGTGGAACCGCGTTTTTGATTTTTTTGGGGATCAGCATTCTGCTGGCTCATTGGGCCGTGGATCCTATTGATAAGGCATGGAAAGGTCAAAAACAATTTGTAGCCGATGCTTCCCATGAATTAAAAACGCCTCTTACCGTGATTATGACAAATGCAGAATTGTTAAGCGGGGAAGAAGAGGAGAATCCGGAAAAAAGACAGTTTTCCCATAATATCCTGATCATGGCAAAACAGATGCGGGGTTTGGTAGAAAGTCTATTGGAACTGGAGAGGCTGGATAATGTCAGCATTAAAACAGAATGCAGCAGGGTCTCTCTCAGTGAAATAACGCAAGAGGCTATCCTTCCTTTTGAACCGGTATTTTTTGAAAAAGAAATGACCCTGGTTTCAGAGATCGAGCCTCAGATCATAGTAAACGGAAATCAGGCATATCTGAAACAGCTGGTGGATATCCTGTTGGACAATGCCGGTAAATATGGAATTGCCGGAGGAAGGATTGTAGTGGGACTCAGTCGCATCTCTCATAATCGATGCCGTCTGTGGGTGTCGGATCAGGGGGATGCAATCCCGGAAGAGAATCTGAAAAACCTGTTCCATCGATTTTACCGAGGGGATAAGGCAAGGACCATGAATCACAGCTATGGATTGGGCTTGTCCATTGCGGAAAGCATTGTAGAGAAGCATCACGGCCGGATCTGGGCAGAGAGCAAAGATGGATACAATTATTTTTATGTGGAGTTACCCTTAGGGTAGCTCCTTATTTTTTTCAAAGAAAATTCACAGGAACAGGCAGATAGTTTCAGCGTTATTTCAGCATAAGTTACTATAATGACAGCCAGATAAACGAGACAAAACAGGAGGTTACCCATGATTAAAGTGGAGCACTTGACCAAATATTATGGCGAACATTTGGCTGTTGATGATCTTTCTTTCCAGATCGATGAAGGCCATGTTTACGGTTTTCTGGGTCCCAACGGAGCCGGAAAATCCACCACCATGAATATTATGACAGGCTGTCTTTCTGCAACAGAAGGTCATGTCTGGATCGACGGTCACGATATTTTTGAGGAACCCCGGGAGGCCAAAAAATTGATTGGTTATCTTCCGGAACAGCCACCGCTGTATATGAATGACTCCCCTTTGGATTATTTGCGCTTTGTAGGGCAGGCCAAGGGCTTGAAGGGCGGAGAACTTGCCTGCCAGATTGAAGAGGTCATGAAGCAGACGGGAATCGAGGAGGTACAGTATCGTCGAATTTCCACTCTATCCAAAGGATACAAACAGCGTGTGGGGATTGCCCAGGCATTGTTAGGCAACCCTAAGATCATCATTCTGGATGAGCCTACGGTAGGTCTGGATCCTCTCCAGATCATAGAGATTCGAGATCTGATCAAGTCTCTGGGTCAGACCCATACCGTTATCTTTTCCTCTCATATCCTTTCTGAGGTTCAGACCATTTGTGATCGGATTCTGATGATTGCCGGCGGAAAGCTGGTTGCCTTTGATGAACCGGAGAATCTGGAGAAGAATCTCCTTACCCCCAATGAACTGGTTATTACGGCTGAGGCTACCAGGGATGAGGTAACGACCCTTCTTTCTGACAAGGAGGAAGTAGCAGAAATCATCTTTGAGGAAAGGGAAGAGGGATCGGTTCGCGCCCATATTAAGACAGAATGCAAAGATATCTACCAGCTTTCCCGTACTGTCTTTACTGCCTTTGCACAAAGCGGCAAGGTACTGCTGGAGATGAACCTGAAGAAGGCAAATCTGGAGGATATCTTTATCGAATTGACGGAGACGGCTGATCCTGCAGCATCACTTGCACAGGAAGAGGAGCAGACCACCCCGGATCAGGGACAATCCGAAGAAGAGGAGGGACAGAATTCATGATAGCTGTTTTAAAGCATGAGTTGAAAACCTATTTTCATTCGCTGACGGCCTATGTCTTTGGCGCATTCCTGTTGGCTTTTACCGGCATTGGAGCTATGTTTTATAATATTCAGGCTGCTGTCAGCAATTTTGAGTATGTACTGAGCTTCTGCAGCATTATTTTTGTGGTCATTGTACCCATTCTGACCATGCGTGTCATTGCGGAGGAGAGAAAACAGAAGACGGATCAGCTCCTGTATTCCCTGCCCATTACCACCACCCAGGTGGTGTTGGGAAAATATCTGGCACTTTTGGCAATGTATATTCTGCCTCTCTGCATTATCGCAGTATATCCGCTGATCTTTTCTCAATATGGTGATGTCTATCTGCTGACAGCCTATGGTTCTATGTTGGCATTCTTTATTATGGGTGCAGCTCTGATTGCAGTGGGAGTATTTATTTCTTCTCTGACAGAAAACCAGGGACTGGCAGCCGGTATTGGTATCACTGCAATTTTACTGAACTATTATAGCGTCAGCCTGTCGGAATATGTGTCCTCCACCCCATATAGCTCCCTGGTGGCATTGGGTGTGATGATCTTCCTCCTTGGTGCTGTCATCTACCATATGACCAAAAATGAGTTCCTGTCTTACGGCATAGGATTTGCTCTTTTTGCAGGAGTGGTGGTTACCTATTTTGTAGATGCCGATAAACTGTCGGGACTTTTGCCGTCTATTATGTCAAAGCTTTCTCTCTTTCAGCGGTTTGAGACCTTTGTTGACGGAATGTTTGATATGACGGCCCTTGTATATTTTGCTTCCGTCATTATATTCTTTTTGTTTTTAACGGTACAGTCTTTAGAAAAGCGGAGGTATAACTGATGAAGAAGAACGGAAACCGCATTGCATTTCAGGGCGGATCCTACTCATTGATCATGACCGCCATCGTTTTGGCAATATTGATCGTGGTCAATATCTGTGCTTCTGCTCTGTCTACTTCCCTGACAAAATTTGATATCAGCTCTTCCAAACTGTATTCTATCACCAGCAATACCAAGGTGGTGGTCAATTCCCTGGAAAAGGATGTGACCATTTACTGGATCGTACAGTCCGATGAGGAAGATTCGGTTATCGAAAATCTGCTGGATAAGTATGATAGTCTGTCCAGTCATATCAGTGTTGTGAAGAAAAACCCGGATGTGTACCCTACCTTTGCCAAACAGTACACAGATGAAACCGTTGCCAATAACAGCCTGGTAGTAGAATGTGGAGATCGGTATCGCTATATTGCATACAGTGACATTTATGTGACGGATGTAGATGTATATTCCTACAGCTACACCACCTCCTTCGATGGAGAAGGTGCCATTACCTCTGCCATTGATTATGTGGTCAGCGATGAGCTGCCTCAGATCTATTGTCTGGAAGGACATGGAGAGTCAGACCTGCCCTCCACCTTCAGCGAGCAGATCGACAAGGCAAATATTGAAGTGAATACTCTGTCCCTGTTGACGGTAGACCAGATTCCGGAGGATGCATCCTGCATTGTAATCTACGCCCCTCAGAGTGATATTTCTCAGGAAGAAAAAGAGATGCTGGCGGACTATGTATCCCAAGGCGGCAAGCTTCTGGTTATGGCAGGACCGGTAGAGGACAGCAGTCTGGAAAACCTTTATGATATTCTGGCAGACTATAACATTACGGCCAATGAAGGAATCGTTATAGAAGCAGACAGAGATCATTATGCCTTCCAGCGTCCTTATATCCTGATTCCGGATATGAACAGCAGCGATATTACCGATTCTCTTATGGATGAGAATTACTACCCCATCATGCCCATATCCTTAGGACTTACCGTAGGATACAGCAGCGCAGAGGTGACAGAGCTTCTGGTGACATCAGAGGATTCCTTCAGTAAGCTGGATGGATACAGTCTTAGCACTTATGACAAGGAGGATGGAGATATTGACGGATCCTTTGCCGTTGCCGTATCTGTGGAAACCGATAACGAGGGTCAGATCATATGGTTTGCCTCTTCGGATTTCCTGGATGATATGTACAACGCCTATTCCTCCGGAGCCAACGATGATCTGGCTATGAATGCTCTTTCGGCTTTGATCGGAGAGCGGGAGGCTCTGGCGATTCGCAGCAAATCTCTCAACTATAACTATCTGACCATCAGTGATGCAGAAGGCTCTGTACTAAAGGTATGGATGATCGGAATCCTGCCTCTTATGTACCTGGGTGTAGGCATCTTTGTAACCGTATATACAAGGAGTAAACAAAATGAAACGATTTAAACGAATTTTTGTTCTGCTTGGCGTTCTGGCAGTTGCCTGTATTGTTACCATCATAGTAATGAATACAGAAGAAAAGAAGGAACGGATCAAGAACACAGATGAAGTAATCCTTTCTGTATCCGCAGAAGATGTCCAGTCCCTGTCATGGAGCTATGGAAGTACTTCCCTGGGATTCCACAAGGAAGAAACATGGATATATGATGAAGACGAGGCATTCCCTGTAGATGAAGACCAGGTGGAAAATCTGATTTCCGTCTTTGAAAACTTCGGAGCTGCCTTTATCATTGAGGAGGTAGAGGACTACAGCCAGTATGGACTGGATGATCCTGTCTGCACCATAGATCTGGCTACAGCAGATCAGACCTATGAAATCACCCTGGGCGATTACAGTACCATGGATTCCCAGAGATATGTCTCCATTGGAGATGGCAATGTCTATCTGGTAAAGAACGATCCCTTTGATTCCTATGAACTGGAATTGTCTGATATGATCAAACAGGATACTGCCACATATTTTGATTCCGTAGAGGAAATCAGCCTGGAGGGTGCAGAAACCTATGAGATCACATATGAGGAAGATAGCCAGAATACCTACTGCTCTGAGGATGTATATTTCACCACAATGAATGGCAAAACAGTACCTCTTGATACAGACAATGTGGAAGCATATTGGAAAGCCATCCGTTCTCTGAAACTGACGGATTATGTCAGCTACAATGTAACAGAGGAGGAACTGGCAGACTGGGGACTGGATAGTCCCTGGCTGACAGTGACAATAAACGGAATCACCTCTGAGGAAGAAGAAGCCACCTTTGTCCTTCATATCGGTTTGAATCAGGAAGAGCTGGCTGCCAGAGAAGAAGCAGAAGAAGCCGGTGAGGATTACCAGGGAACCGTTACCGCCTATGTGAGAGTAGGAGAGTCGCAGATCGTTTATGAAATCAGTGAATCCACCTACAATACCCTGGCAGCAGTCTCCTACAATGATCTCCGCCATGAGGAAGTATTGACAGCAGACTTTGCAGATATTACTCAGATCGACATTACCCTGGAGGGTCAGCTGTACACTTTGACCTCCGAGGAAGAGGATGGAAGCCGGGTATATTACTACGGAGAGGATGAAACGGATCTTACTTCCCTCTCAGCTAAGGTAGAAGCGCTGACGGCAGAAGAGTTTACGGAGGAACAGCCGGAAGACAAGGAAGAAATCAGTCTTACCTTCTATCTGGATAATGAGAATTATCCTCAGGTCACCGTTACTTTGTATCGGTATGACGGAACCAACTGCATTGCAGTGGTAGATGGAGAGACCATGTGTCTGGTATCCCGTACTTCTGTAGTAAACCTGATCGAAGCAGTCAACGGGATTATATTGGGATAAAAAATCAAACATTAAAAAATGTAAACATGAAAAATGCCAGGGGCACCTTCTGTAATGGAAGGTGCCCCTATTGACAAAAAATATTTTGACATGTAAAATACAGGGATGGGTTAGCGAAAACTAACTAAAAATATACAGAACCAACAGAAAGGACTTAGAAATGAAACGGTCAATAAAAATATTCTGGATGATACTTGGCTTTCTATGCCTTGGACTTGGAACAGTGGGAGTGGCACTGCCGATTTTGCCCACAGTTCCGTTTTACATGGCAACATTATTCTGCTTTGCAAAAAGCTCACAGAAGCTGCATGACTGGTTTCTGGGAACGAAACTGTATCAAAAACATCTTGATTCATTCGTGAAACAGAGAGCAATGACCATGTCTACAAAGCTTAGAATCGTAGGAACGGTAACGATTGTTATGGGGATTGGATTCTTATGCATGAAAAATGTGCCGGTTGGAAGGGTTTGCCTTGGAATCGTATGGGTGTGCCATGTTTTGTACTTTTTCTTTCGAGTAAAAACAATGAAGCCAAATGAAACCATAGGGGAAACGGAAGTTGAGGCAGCATAGAAAATTAGGAGATGAAAACAGATGATGATCAATAAACGGCTGATCGGAACAGTCGGCGATAGTAAAAAATACATTGCAGGGAATGTGTTTTCCCAATGGATTTCACTGGCAGCAAATATCTGTCTAATGACAGATATTACCCATCTTTTGGTATCGGTATTTCAAGGACAGGTCAATAACAGAGAATTTGCCGTCTGCGCAGGGGTGGCTTTGCTTTGCGTGGTTGTGCGTTTCCTGTGCAATATCGTATCTTCGAGAATGAGCTTTCTGTCCTCAAAGACTGTGAAAAAGACGCTTCGTGAGAGCATTTATAAAAAGCTTCTCCGTCTGGGAACAGCCTACAGGGAACAGGTGAATACATCAGAGGTCGTACAGGTTGCGGTAGAAGGTGTAGACCAGCTGGAGACTTACTTCGGTGCGTATCTGCCGCAGTTTTTTTATGCCATGCTTGCGCCGCTTACGTTGTTTGTATTTCTTTGCTTTGTAAATGTGCCCTCCGCGGTGGTTCTGCTCGTATGCGTGCCGCTGATTCCCGTTGCCATTGCAGCAGTGCAGACCTGGGCGAAGAAACTTTTGTCAAAATATTGGGGACAGTATACCGCACTTGGGGATACGTTCCTTGAAAACCTGCAGGGACTGACAACACTTAAAATCTATCAGGCAGATGGTTATAAGAATACACAGATGAACCATGAGGCGGAGGAGTTTCGCAAAATTACCATGAAGGTATTGACCATGCAGTTAAATTCCATCACCATCATGGATTTGATTGCATACGGCGGAGCTGCACTTGGCGTGATAATGGCGGTAACACAGTTTGCCCGCGGAAATGTATCACTACAGGGATGCCTTCTCATCATACTGCTTGCCGCAGATTTCTTTATTCCCATGAGACAGCTTGGTTCGTATTTTCATATTGCCATGAATGGAATGGCGGCAAGCGATAAGATTTTCCGTTTGCTGGATTTGCCGGAACCATCACAGGATGGAAAACAAGAGATTTCGGATGATCCTTCCATTGTCTGTCAGAATGTAAGCTTTTCCTACGAGAAGGACAGAGAAGTTCTTCATGATGTGAATATGAGTTTCCCTATGGGAAGCTTTACGGCGATTGTCGGGGAAAGCGGTTGCGGAAAGTCCACTGTGGCCTCGATTTTAATGGGAAGAAATAAAAACGATACCGGTTCTGTAACAATTGGCAAAACAGAGCTTAAATACATCGCAGAAGACAGTCTGATGAAGAACCTGACCTATATCAGCCATCAGAGTTATCTGTTTAAAGGTACTGTGAGGGATAACCTTCTCATGGGAAAACCGGACGCAAGGGATGAAGAACTGTGGAGCGTGCTGGAAAAGACAAAGCTTGCGGATTTTATGAAGAGCGAAAAGGGACTCGATACCCTGGTACAAGAGAAAGGGTCCAATCTTTCGGGAGGCCAGTGTCAGAGGCTTGCCCTGGCAAGGGGATTGCTCCACGACAGCCCGGTATATATTTTTGACGAAGCTACATCTAACATTGATGCGGAAAGTGAAAATGACATTATGGAACAGATCCATAAGCTGGCAGAGACGAAGACAGTTATACTCATTTCTCATCGTCTTGCAAATGTGGTAGGAGCAGATCGGATCTATGTAATGGAAAATGGGCGTGTTGCGGAAGAGGGAACACATGAGGAATTGCTTTCGACAGCGGGAGTCTATCAGAAACTTTGGATGGCGCAGCAGGAACTTGAAAATTATGTAGATGGTGGAGGAGCCCGGGAGAAAGTGCCTGCAACAGACATAGGATCATGTATGACGAATGGAAAGGAGGATGCACTTTGATGAAAAAAAGAAGCGGATTTCAGGTTATGATGCGGCTCGTGGGACTTGTGAAGCCACTTGCAGGCTATATGACAGTTGCAATCATGATGGGACTCATGGGACATTTGTGTGCATCGTTTATTACCATATTCGGCGGATACGCCATACTGGGAGCACTTGGATTTCAGATACCATTTTCACTGAGATTTATTTTTATAAGTGTCTGTGTATTTGCACTGCTCCGCGGAATCCTGCGCTATGCAGAGCAGGGGTGCAACCATTTTATTGCATTTAAGCTCCTTGCGCTGATTCGTGACAAGGTGTTCCAGGCGTTGCGCAGATTATGCCCTGCCAAGCTAGAGGGAAAGGATAAAGGAGATTTGATCTCAGTGATTACCTCCGACATTGAGCTTTTGGAGGTGTTCTATGCCCACACCATATCGCCGTCTGTGATTGCACTGCTGTTTACGGTTATCATGTGCTTATTGATCGGAAGCTTTCACTGGGGACTGGGCGTGTTGGCACTTGTGGCATATGCAGTCGTTGGCATGGCGATTCCTTTCGTGACTTCCGGACTGAGCGGGGATGTTGGAATGAAAGTGCGAAACGGCGCAGGTGAACTGAGCAGTTTTGTACTGGACAGTCTTCGCGGACTTTCAGAGACACAGCAGTACGGGCAGGGGGAGAAGAGACTTGGACAGATCAATAAGATGACGGATGAATTGTCACAGCACGAGGAACGCTCAAAGCGGATATCGGGAAGAAATATGGCAGTGACCAATACGGCAATTCTTTTACTGGATTTGTGTATGCTTTTTATTTCAGCAAAGCTGTATCAGATGGGACTTGTGGATTTTAGCGGGGTACTTATCCCGACAGTTGCTCTGATGAGTTCATTCGGACCGGTTGTAGCGTTGGCAAGCTTAGGAAGCACTTTGCAAAATACCTTTGCTGCTGGAAATCGAGTTCTTGATATTCTGGATGAAGAGCCTGTTGTGGAAGAAATCAACGGGAAAGAACATATTGAATTTACAGGGGCAGCAGCAGAGCATGTCACATTTTCATATGGACAGGAAGAACCGATTTTGTCAGACTTTTCGGTAGAAATTCCTGAACATAAAGTGATAGGAATTGTGGGACAAAGCGGAAGCGGAAAATCAACCTTGTTGAAACTGTTTATGCGGTTCTGGAA
>CAYMSZ010000023.1:0-13279 GCA_964393285.1 uncultured Lachnospiraceae bacterium
TTCTCCCAGGTTCTTCCACCTGTTTCTGCGGGTATACTCTATGGTCTGCAAGATCTTTCTGGCAGACTGATATTTATACAATTTTCCTGTTTCCCGGGATCTTTCTTCTGTCAGGCGCAGTACAGGAATCGAGGTGTCCTGTAAAACGCCGCAGAGCCTTTTACAAGCTGTCTCTTCCAAAGGCTTTTCTCTGGCTTCTGTCTCGTCTGTGCCTGCTTTTCTACCATCCGGTTCTATCACAACCACCAGATCTACCCTGCCTGTGTCAATTTCTTTCTGCAGAGCTGCTTCCTCTGTATACAAAGCGGTAGCTGTTTCCGAACTTCCTTGCCTTTGTATATACTCTGACAGTGCCGCTCCATACGCTGATTCCCGGTCATAGAGCGCAATCATACCAGGTCGCATTCTTCCTCCTTCTGGAGTGTTTCATTGGGAAAACCGTTTTCTGGACGGGAAAACGGGATAAGATGTGTTTGATGGTGTCATTATAGACAGTCTTTTTTTGTTTGTCAACGGTTTGACACGATATTTTTTACATTTTTTGTAATTTTTTATCTTCTTAATTTTACTGCGTATTCCTCTTGATTTTCACATTTAAAGAGAGTTTTCTCTATGATCCATTTTTTTGAATATAACTGGTAAATCCTGACTATACTAGAAAAGAATTCAAAGGAAAGAGGGGTAGTCCCCTTGGATCTGCATTTCTATCAGAAAGGACAACGCGACATGATCAGAGCAAAAAGAAAAAAAGAAAACGCAAGACGGGAAGAACTCCGCGTCCTGCGCAAACAGTTAGATCAAACACAGGGCGCTATTGATTGCGCACTGATCAATTTTCAGCAGGCTTTGGATCCTGCCATGGTGGACTGCTACATCTACGAATGGAATGCCGCCCAACTCCGCTATCAATTTTTGCTCAAATGCATCAAGGGCTATGAAACGGATAATTGCTCCACTACCTTTCGATAAGTCTGAAATGCGGTAGGTAATGCATAAGTATCCTTTAATTCCTCCAACCCCACATACCGGATGGTTCCTGTGGCATCCCCTTCAAGGCACTCCTGGCCTTCCCTTTTTTTACCGGCCATGGCATCTTCATCCAAAAAAATCAGATAGCCTGTCATATCCCACTCTACATGGGTGAAAATATGTCGGGCTTTTTTTGTTTCCCGGATAGATAGAACCGGCAGCTGCCTCTCCTTGCAGAATTGTGCTGCCTCCTCCACTGAAAGATGTCCTTCCCGGGACGGGAATTCATAAAGTCCGGAAAGAAGACCTTCCTCCGGTCTCTTGCAGATTCCCACTTTATATCTGAAACCAGCTTCTTCTTCCGTCTGGATCAAAAACAGGAAAATGGTTTTCTTTTCCTGCCTTCTGGCCTTTTTCGGCGTTTTTACCGGCAGTTCTTCCTGTGTTCCATGGGCATATGCCCTACAATACCGGGAAACAGGACACTGCTCACACATAGGTCGTCCATTGGGAATGCAGATGGTCTCTCCCAGCTCCATAATGGCTTCGTTAAATTCTCCCGGACATTCCTTGGGGATGACGGACAGTAAAATCTCCTCCCAGTCTTTTTTTACCCGGTTCTCCCGGATATCCTCCCTGCTCTGGCAGAGTCTGGACAGAACCCGTAGCACATTGCCGTCTACTGCCGGAACAGGAATCTGGTAGGCAATGGACGCAATAGCCCCGGCGGTATACGGGCCGATGCCGGGCAATGCCTTCAGCTCATTATAATCAGCCGGCAGGACTCCGCCGTACTGCTCAACCACCTCCATGGCACATTTTTTCAGGTTTCTGGCTCGACTATAATAGCCCAATCCCTCCCACAGCTTCATGAGCCGCTCCTGAGGCACCTGGGCCAGGTCCTGTATCGTCGGCAATTCCTCCATAAACCGGGCATAATAGGGCTTTACTGCCTCGATTCTGGTCTGCTGAAGCATAATCTCCGACACCCAGATCTTATAGGCATCCCGCCCCTCCCTCCAGGGAAGGCTCCTCCCCTCTTCCCGGTACCAATCCACCAGGGGAAACGCTGCCTTTTCTATGATTTGTTTTTTCTCTTCTCTCTTTTCCAATTCCCTCATTACTCACTAAAATTCCATTTTTCTGTCAATACTTTGTAGGCTTTTTTGTATTTTTCCATCCGGTCAATATCTGTCTGTGTTACTACAGGAAGCCGGGATATCTGCATATTGTGACGCAGATCTGCCAGTTTCACCTTAGATGCCAGAGGATCTTCCGATATTCGCTCTATATAGGTTTCGTAGTCCTCCCCCTGGCGGTGGGTCAGCCGAAGAACGGTATCTGTAATCTCATCTCCGAAAACAGGTCTTAGATCCTTCTCCGTCAGACTGGTATCCTCCAGGGTGTCATGAAGCAAACCTATTATTTTCTCCTTGGGTTCTTTCAGATAGCCAGCCACAGTCCGGGGATGTTCAATATATGGTACCCCGGACCGATCCCACTGTCCCTTATGGGCCTTTTCTGCCATTTCATCTGCCACTTCCACCAGGTGTTCCTCTATCTGTCCTTGTGTTTCCATTTGTGCTCCTTTGTATCCTTAGCAACCACTTCCATCTCTTCTGCATGCCTGTCCTGTCGTCTCTACAGGTCTGCTATGGAGACCTACCTCCTCCGGCACAAGAGTCACAGAACCATCTTCTCTGACAAAGCAGGGAATACCGGCATAGCCTTTTTCCTTGCATTCATCAAACACCGGAGAGTGATCCCTCACCTGTAAAAATGCCTTCAGGTTTTTCACATCTGCGCCGATGTCTACTATCTGAAATTCTTCCTCTCTGCCTGCCATCTGCGTCTTTACATAGGCGCAGTCTCTGCAGCTGTCCATGCTGTACATTGTAATCATAGCATACTCTCCTTCTTTCTATCTATGGTGTTATGAGACAAGGTCAAATGGTATCTTTATCATTCTATGTGATCCCGGATGTATCCCAGTATTCTCATGAGAGGTCGAAATAATACCAATGCCGTCACAAAATTTCCTACACAATGAAATATATCAAATAAAAGTCCGGAAGTCCACCAGGCAAAAGCGGTACCTATGCCTCCTGCTGCCAGATAGGGTATGGCGCACAGGGCGCCAAAGGACAGACCATAGGCTCCGTTTACCACCGCCCAGATCAGGACAGAATCATTCTTTCGTGCCAGTCGAACTACCAGATACAGGATAGCCCATACATAGAGGTACATGATCCAGGACAGGCCAAACCCATATGTGACGCCCTCCAGGAGGACAAATACATAGATAGGCAATAATGCCTTCCGCTGCCAGATGAGTGTGTATACGATAATCAGGATAGATACGACTTCTATGTTCGGCAAAAATGCCAGACAGATCTGTCCTATATATAAAATGGCGCCTAAAAGTGCCATGGTGGTTAATTCTTTTGCTTTCACAGGTTCCTTCCCCATTCTGTTTTTTCTTCGTTTTGATTCTGCTGCCACTGCGGATTTTCTCTTACGGATATAAAAAAAGTCGTCTGACAAAATCCGTCATTTGTCAGACGACCTCCTGTTACCAACCGATGGTCAGTGTGATTTCAAAATGATCTCCGTCATTGATCGGTGTAGTGTCTACGCCGGTATTCAGCACTTCTCCGTCCTGGGTAAAGCACCACCATTCCTGGTTACTGTCATCTGCTGTGATTCCATTTACAGTAGTGACAAACATGCCATAATCAGAATCACTGCCTTCGATAAGACCGGCAGGCTCCAGTACACCTCTCAAGAACTCTTCGTCTGTGTCATACTCGAACACGGTGGAAGTGCCCTCTCCGTCTACTACCTCTACGGTAATGTGCTTTTCCCCTGCACTGACAGCAGGACGAGTTGCCTTGTAGATGCATAATGCTGCAATGACTACAACCACCAATGCGATGACCGCAATGAGGCCTTTTTTACTCTTTTTGTTTTCCATGTTACTCCTCTTTCCGCCCGGTGGGCCTGTTTCTTTACCACTATCAGGAAAGCAATGCAAATCCCTAATCCACGTGGTATTGTATTATAAATAATAAACCGTCGAAATTTGTGTGCTGTGCACTCTCAAACCCGACGGTCTCATTATTTAATTCTCGCTGGTTTCTGTCTCAGCTACGGTCTCTTCTGCAGATTCTTCTGTAGTTTCTACTGTTGTCTCTGTTTCGATTTCCGTCTCAGCCTCTGTTTCCTCATCTACTCCGTATACGGTGGTCATAGGAACTGCCTTCCATACCTTGCTCACAACGCTGAATGAAGGGGATTCCTCCTGCCACTGGCTGTATACTTCCTCAAACAGGGCGTCCTCCCGATCAGAGATAACAGACTCTCTCTTGGACTCAGTAGCATCCTCATCCCGCAAGGTATCCAGCTGAAGCAGATACCAGCCGTCATCCTCGATCTGGATGATCTGGCGTTCTCCCTCTTCCATGGAAAGGGCTGTGGCACCCAGGGAGCCTTCGTCATAGGTATCTCCTACAAAGAAGGAGGTCTCAACAGGTGTCAGGTCATAAACTGCAGCTGCCTCCTCCAGAGTGGAACCATTCTCCACTGCATGGTTAATGGTCTCCAGTGTGGTCTCAGGGCTCTGTACATTTTCATTTTCTTCCGACTCAGTAGAATCCTCGTCAGAATCACTGCTGACAGCCAGCTTCACATAGCTGGCACCTACGCAGCGAATCTCGTCCTCAGATACTTCTGTATCTACCTGAGCAACGACTGCCTGATATACCAGGTTTGCCAATGCATTCTTCTCATATACCTGGATCATACGATCTCTGCTCATGCCAATGGACTCTATCAGTGTCGTAGAACCGGAAGCCAGGATAGAATCCACAGACTCTTCGATAGCCGCCTCATCTGCCTCACTCAAGGCTACGCCCATCTCCTCTGCATGGCTGCACAGAATGTAGATCTGACGCAGCACCTGCATCTCCATGTTTTTCAAATTATCCTCCATGGTCAGTCCCGTCTGAACCTCCATGTCCCAGATATCGGTACTGCCATAGAAGTAGCTGTACATCATTTCATAATAGTTCTGATCAAACCGCAAATACATAACGGCTTCATCCAGATAGATCTTCTCATCTCCCAGAGTGGCCACTACAGTTGTGTCATAAGTCTCCGGCTTTACAGAACTGCTGCAGCCAGTCAGTGCGGACACTGCCAGTACCAACCCCAAAGCAAGAGCTGTGATTCTTTTTGTCAGTCTCTTCATTTTATGTTCCTTCCTTACAGGCATTTTCTGCCTGTCCCTTTTTTTGATGCAAACCTTCACAGGCTACAAGCTCTTAGCAAATGCGTTGCAGCACATGATCTTACTTATTATAGTACCTTTTTTTTATTCAAGCAACATTTTTATATGGATTAACAATTTTTTCACTGCAGGAAGCAGCGTCTCCTGATCAAAAAGCAAAGAACCTCTGGGTTTTAATGTGAAAACCGGTTCTTTATTTCCGGTAATCTTTAAGGTTCCCTGATAAGATGCAACCAAATCTGCGATTCTGGTTACATCTACCTTAGCCTCCCCGTACATAGTAACCCGAATCTCTCTGCGGTCTCCGGATACGGATGTAGCATATGCCTGATGGGCCATTCCTCGAATCTGTGCGATTTCCAGCAGATTCTCTACTGCCTGAGGCAAATCGCCAAAACGATCCAGAAGCTCATCCCGCATGTCTTCCAGCTCTTCCTCACTCTCCACAGCCGCAATCCGCTTGTAAATGTCCAGCTTCTGATTTTCATTCTTAATATAGAAGGAAGGAATGTAGGTATCCATATTGAAATCCACTGTAGTCTCAAAATCGGGAGTCTCTGTTGTCTCTCCCTTTAATACCTGCACCGCTTCTCCCAGCATTTTGCAGTACAGATCATAACCTACTGCCTCCATATGACCGTGCTGTTCGGCTCCCAGAAGATTTCCGGCTCCCCTTAGCTCCAGATCCCGCATGGCAATGCGGATTCCGCTGCCTAACTCGGTAAACTCTCTGATGGCTGCCAGCCGTTTTTCTGCATCTTCCTTTAGCATACGGCCTCTGGGATACATCAGAAAAGCATATGCCATACGATTGGAACGTCCCACACGGCCTCTCAGCTGATAGAGCTGGGACAAACCGTAGCGATCCGCATCATGAATGATAATGGTGTTCACATTGGAAATGTCTAATCCTGTCTCGATAATAGTGGTAGACACCAGCACATCGGTCTCTCCGTTGACAAAGTCCTCCATGATCCGTTCCATGTGATTGGCAGGCATCTGTCCATGGGCGTAGGCCACATTGGCATCCGGCACCATTTCCTGAATTTTGGCAGCGATCTCGTCGATTCCCCTTACACGATTGAACACATAGTAGACCTGACCGCCTCGAACCAGTTCTCGCTGAATGGCCTCTCGAACCATCTCCTCGTTGTACTCCATTACATAGGTCTGGATAGGCAAACGATCCATAGGAGGTTCTTCCAGTACGCTCATATCCCGGATTCCGATCAGACTCATATGAAGAGTACGAGGAATGGGAGTCGCCGTCAGTGTCAGCACATCCACTGTCTGCTTCCACTGTTTGATTTTTTCTTTATGGGCCACTCCGAATCTCTGCTCTTCATCTATAATTAAGAGTCCCAGATCTTTAAACTCCATATCTTTCGATAACACCCTGTGGGTGCCGATGACGATATCCACCAGTCCCTTTTTCAGGTCTTTTAATACCTGCTTCTGTTCCCCGGGGCTGCGATACCGGCTCATTAACTCCACCCGGACAGCATAGTTGGCAGTTCGCTGACAAAACGTATTATAGTGCTGCTGTGCCAGAATGGTAGTAGGTACCAGGTACACCACCTGTTTTCCCTCCTGGACTGCCTTAAAGGCTGCCCGCAGAGCAATCTCCGTCTTGCCATAGCCCACATCTCCGCAAATCAGACGGTCCATGATCTTGCCGCTTTCCATATCCTTCTTTACTGCCTCAATGGCAGCCAGCTGATCCTCGGTCTCTTCATAAGGAAAGAGTTCCTCAAACTCCTTCTGCCATACCGTATCCGGCCCGTACTTGACGCCCTGGGCATTTTGTCTGGCAGCATACAGCTTCACCAGGTCTGCCGCAATTTCTTTCACCGCTGTTTTTACTTTGGCTTTTGTTTTATTCCACTGAACTCCCCCCAGCTTGTTCAGTTTTGGTGTCTTTCCTTCGCTGCCGGCATATTTTTGCACCAGAGAAAGCTGGGTCACCGGCAAATACAGATTTCCTCCATCTCCATACTCGATCTTAATATAATCCTTGATGACCTTTTCCACTTCCACCTTTTCGATGCCGCGGTAAATCCCCAGTCCATGATTTTCATGCACCACATAATCTCCCGGTGTCAGTTCTGAAAAGCTCTGAATCTTCTGACCTTCGTACTGTGTCTTTTTTCGTTTCTTTTTCTGTTCCCGGCCAAAGATTTCCCCCTCTGTAATTACTGTGTATTTAATCAGAGGGTATTCAAATCCCCGATGAAGGCTGCCGTAGGTTACGCAGATTTCTCCAGGCTTCACCGGCCTGTCTTCCTCGTTATCCTCCCGATAATAGGCATGAAGATCATAGTCTCTCAAATCTCCTGCCAGTCTGGACGCTCTGGCTCTGGATGCGCACAGTAACACCACCTGATACCCGTTTTTCTTATAAGATTTCAGATCCCGGATCAATGTCTCAAAGCTGCTTTGATAGGAGTTCACATTGCGAACGGAGAAAGAAAATCTGCGTCGAATGGACAGCTCCTTGACTCCCTGATCCAGAGCAGACAGACACAGGGTTCGGCCTCTCTCCAGAGCAGCAAAAATTGTCTCCCCGGAAAATATGTCCATTACCACATCCTCCTGGTCCCCATCCAGGCCTCCCAGAACGACTCCCTTTTCCAGGCGATTGGTCATACTTTCCCGGAACTCGGCCTCTGTGACTCTGGCTTTTTCCATCAGGCGGCCAGGCTCATCCAGATAAATATCCGTATCCTCTGCCGGAAAATAGTCCAGAAACGATACGGTTCCGTCCAGGGCGGTAATGCTGTCCGACGCCGGATACAGAGTCACCTCCTCCAGGTTTTCTACGGATCGCTGACTCTCTACATCAAAGCTTCGCAGAGAATCCACTTCATCTCCAAACAATTCCATGCGTACCGGCTGTTCTTCTGTCAAGGGATACATATCGATGATTCCACCGCGGATAGAAAATTGTCCTGCATTTTCCACCTGTGCAACCCGCTCGTATCCCATTTTTGCCAACCTGGTTTGCAGGAGGGTGCTATCTACTTCATCTCCTACCTGAATGGTCAGGCTCTCCAACACCACATCCCCCATAGGCTTCAGATGATCCATCAGTCCGTCTATGGTTGTGACTACGGTTACCTGCCGGTGTTCTGCCAGCTGTCTGACTACGGATAAGCGGGCTTTCTCTGTCACGCTGCCCTGAACATCGGCAGCATAAAAGAGCATGTCCTTGGCAGGGTACTGCCAGACATTTTCCGCAAAAAGTGCCAGATCCTCCGCCAGTTCCCGAACTCTTTTCTCTCCGTAGGTCACCACCAGATGACAACGACAGCCTGCCTCATCCATCAGGGCTCCCAACAGGTGAGCCTTCTCAGATTCCAGGCAGCCTCCCACCAGCAAAGGGCCTCTTGCCTTTTGCAATTCTTCCCTTAGTTCCGTATATTCTGCCAGATGATGCAGAGGTTCCCGGAATATCTGTTTCATGGAGTCTCCTTCTTTACCTTGTTGAATCGGTTCATGGCGGTCTGAGCATCCTGCGTAATCAGAATTTCTGCTGCTTCTGCTGCCATGTGAGTTGCTTTCTGTAAATTCTCCATCTCTTCCTTTGAAAAGTGTCCCAGCACATAGTCTGCCAGGTCCATCCGTTCCGGTTTCTCACCGATGCCTACCCGGATTCTGGGAAAGTTTTCTGTCCCCAGATGGGCGATAATGCTTTTCATCCCATTGTGGCCACCGGCACTTCCCTTGGCCCGTACCCGGATACTTCCTACATCCAGACTGATATCATCATAGATTACCAGAATATGATCCGGCTCCAGCTTATAAAAATCTGCCGCAGCCCGAATGCTCTCTCCGCTGGCGTTCATAAACGTCTGGGGTTTTAACAGGATCACTTTTTCTCCCCCTATGAAGCCGCTTCCCGTCAGACCCTGAAATTTTCTTGTTGTCACTTCACAGCCCAGCTGATCTGCCAGTCGATCTATCGTCATAAATCCTGCATTATGACGAGTTGTTTCATAGTCTTTTCCCGGGTTGCCCAGGCCAGCTATTATATACATACTTTACTCCTTTATGCATAACGAAACGGCAGATGAATTCGTTCATCCGCCTCCTTGTTCTTCCATTTACAGGGTAATCATAACAGGGTTTTTTTATGCTGTAAAGAAGCAAAAAATACAATTTTCCATCATAACAACAAGGCAGCATAACATATCTGACTATGTCATGCTGCCTTGTTGTTGGCTTTATCTATTGCAACCTTCTCCTGATTACAAACTAGATACGGGAGCCTGTTATCCTCCCCAGGATCCAGGCCTCCACCTTCCCACACAATCCTGTCCGGTTGCCCCGACAGGTATAAGGGGGTTATGATAACAGATCATCTTCAATAAGAAGCGCTGCCTCATACTTTGCTAATACAATGCTTTGAATCCTGTCTCTCGTCTCCGAGTTGATGGGGTGTGCGATATCCCGATACTCTCCATCACTGGCTTTCCGACTTGGCATAGCAATGAATATGCCTTTTTCTCCTTCAATTACCTTGATATCGTGAATAACAAATTCGTTATCCAGGGTAATTGAAACAATGGCTTTCATTTTTCCCTCTTTTGCCACTTTTCTGACTCTTACATCTGTAATTTCCATGACACCTTCCCCCTTTTCTCGTTCCATGTGTCTCTTTTTCCCGGAGACATGGACGTATTTCTAGTACACTCTAGTTCAATACACGGCATAATTAAACGTCTCCGTTAACGTTCTTCTCAATGACCACCCGGATCTTTTCCGGAGTACCTGTATAGGTAGTCCCCTCCTTGATCACAGAATGGCTTTCCACAATACAGTTCTCAATTTTCGCATGATCCCCAATGTAGGCATCATGCATGATGATAGAGTTTTTGATTACGCAGCCGTCACCTACATAGGCTTGCTTAAACAGAATGGAATCCTCCACTGTGCCGTTAAGAATACAGCCGCTGGAAATCAGACTGTTCTTTACCTGGCACCCGGGATTATATTTTGCCGGCGGATTATCCTCCACCTTAGAATAAATATCCGGATATTGATGAAAAAAGTAATCTCGAACCTCCGGTTTCAGGAAATCCATGTTGGTTTTGTAATACGCCTCTACGCTGTTGATCGCTCCCCAGTATGCTTCCATCTGGTAGGCATAGATCTGTCCTACATTTTTATAGCGCATAAGAATATCACGAACAAAATCGTATCGTCCTTCCTCTGCACACTGTTCCAACAGTTCCATCAACAAATGTCGGCGAATCACATAGATTCCCAGACTGGCATTATCAGAAGTCGCCACCATGGGCTTTTCATCGATATCCAGAATCCGCCCGCTTCCGTCTGTTTTCACCAGACCAAAATGGGTCAGATCGTCGGTCTCTGTCATTTTTTTGCAGACCATGGTAATGTCTGCTTTTCTGGCAATATGATATTCCAGCACCTTGCCATAATCCAGTTTATAGACTCCGTCTCCGCTGGCAATCACCACATAGGGTTCATGACTGTCCCGAAGAAACTGGATATTCTGATAAATAGAATCTGCAGTGCCGCGATACCAGTTTGCATTCTGAGGTGTAATGCTGGGGGAATACACCATGAGTCCCCCTTGCTTTCGTCCAAAATTCCACCACTTAGAAGAAACCAGATGCTCATTCAGTGACAGGGAATTATACTGTGTAATCACTGCCACCTTCTTGATTTGTGAGTTCGTCATATTGCTCAAAGCGAAGTCTATTCCCCGATAGCTGCCTGCTACCGGCATGGCCGAAATGGCTCGCTTATCTGAAAGACCTTTCATCCGATTGTTGTTGCCTCCGGCTAAAACAATTCCGACTGCTCTCATAGCACACCACCTGCCTTTATCACATATTCTCCGCTTGCCAACGTACCCTCCGGATAGTCTTCCGGTTCTGTCATACCAAGGATTGCCGTATTTCTGCCGACCTTCACACCATCAGGAACATAGGAGTTTTCACCGATGGTAACCAGATCGGAATCATACACCCTGGGGTCCAGTTTGCTGGGAGCAAACTCTCCCACACCCAGCTGCACATTTTTCCCGATCTTTGTCTGATCTGCAATGATGGCCTTTTCAACCACCGTGCCTTCACCGATGCTTACTCCCTCCATAATGATGGAGTCTCGAATCACAGCGCCCTTGCCTACGGTAACACCGGAACCAATCACCGAATTTTCCACATCTCCATAGATGCTGGAGCCCTCGCCGATGATGCTGCGATGAACCATAGATTCTGTGGAGATATACTGAGGAGGAAGGATCTCCGCTTTGGTGTAGATCTTCCAATATTCCTCATACAAGTTAAACACAGGAACAATATCAATCAGCTCCATATTGGCCTCCCAATAAGAGCTTAAGGTTCCTACATCTTTCCAGTACCCGTTATACTCATAGGCAAACAAACGATTCCCCTGCTGAAAGCAATAGGGAATGACATGCTTGCCAAAATCACATTCCGGAACATCTGCCAGCCGGATCAGGGCTTCCTTCAGCACCTTCCAGTTGAAGATGTAAATTCCCATAGAAGCCAGGTTGCTGCTGGGATTCTCCGGTTTTTCCTCGAATCGGCTGATCTGATTATTATCATCTGCCACCAGAATACCAAAACGGTGCGCTTCTTCCATAGGAACCGGCATCGCCGCAATGGTAACATCTGCATGGTTTGCCTTATGATAATCCAGCATGACCTCATAATCCATTTTGTAGATATGGTCGCCGGACAGAATCAGCACATACTCAGGATGGTAAGAATCTATGTATCGAACATTCTGATATATGGCATTGGCTGTACCCGTATACCACTCTGTATTTTTGTCCTTCTCATAGGGAGGCAGAACAGTTACACCGCCTAAATTGCGATCCAAATCCCACGGAATCCCAATCCCAATATGCGTATTGAGCTTCAATGGCTGATACTGAGTTAATACACCTACCGTATCAATGCCGGAATTGATGCAGTTACTCAATGGAAAATCAATAATACGATATTTGCCGCCGAAAGCCACTGCCGGTTTTGCCACCTTGGAAGTCAGCACGCCAAGTCTGCTTCCCTGACCTCCCGCCAGCAACATCGCTATCATCTCTTTCTTAACCACTCTGTTTACCCCCTGATGTAAAGATTAGTATCTTGCTGCTTCTCACTCTGAAATGTCAGGCTGAAAGCCTTCAGGGGTATTATACCACGCTTTTTATAATTGGTGAACAAATTTTCGTTTTATTTTTGACTTTTTTTATTTATTTTGCTGTAAATTTTTTCCTTTTTTTACACAATTTCCAGTCAAAAAATGTCATATTGCTAAAAATTGGATATTTTTCCTTTTTCCCCTCTTTTTTTCTCTCTTTGTTAAAAATAATGATTGCCCTGAACAGGGAAAAAGGGGTATAATACCAGGTAGACTTTTGGCTTCGGACATATCTGATTTACAGGCATGTCCACCTATTATCACATGATCCGGAGGACATTATCATGAATTTGATTGATATTCGCGAAATCTATCGCAACCGAGAACAGTATTTGAATCAGACTGTAGAGATTGGCGGTTGGGTTCGTTCCAACCGTGCCTCCAAGAATTTCGGTTTTTTAGTTGTCAGCGATGGCACTTTTTTTGAGACCCTGCAGGTAGTCTATCACGATACCCAGGAGAACTTTGCAGAGATTTCCAAGGCAAAGGTAGGAGCTGCCGTTATTGTAAAGGGTACCCTGGTTCCCACTCCAGAGGCCAAGCAGCCCTTTGAGATTCAGGCGGAGGATGTAGAAATCGAGGGAGCTTCCTCCCCTGACTACCCTCTCCAGAAGAAGCGTCACAGCTTTGAGTATCTGCGCACCATCTCCCACCTGCGCCCCCGCACCAACACCTTCCAGGCGGTTTTCCGTGTGCGGTCTCTGGCGGCAGCTGCCATTCACCAGTTTTTCCAGGAGCGAGGCTTTGTTTATGTGCACACTCCCCTCATTACCGGCAGTGACTGTGAGGGTGCCGGTGAGATGTTCCAGGTAACAACTCTGGATCTAA
>CAYMSZ010000024.1:0-6642 GCA_964393285.1 uncultured Lachnospiraceae bacterium
CCTGTAACTCATCATTGATCAGAATCATGATGATATCAGCCTTCTTTGCAGCCTCAGCAGTGGTATAAACCTCAAAGCCCTGCTTCTCTGCCTTTTCCCAGCTTTTGGAGCCTTCGTACAGACCAATGATAACATTGCAGCCGGACTCCTTCAGATTCAGTGCATGGGCGTGACCCTGACTGCCGTAGCCGATGATGGCGATGGTCTTGCCATCCAACAGGGACAAATTACAGTCATTCTCGTAGAAAATTCTTGCTTCTGCCATTTTTAACATTCCTCCATAAAATATGATTGATGATACCGGAGACAAAGGAAGAAACAGATCAGGATCTGTCTTCTCTTCTTTGTCATATTTCTCTTTTAGTTGTATGACATCTAGTGCCTGCGTTGTATGACATCTATTTTACTTGGATATGTTCTTTTTGTCAATCTCCTTTTGCTCCAATTCTTCATTCCATACGGCATGTCTTAAGTGAATGGTCACTGCGCTTTTCAATCCTTCTCCGTCACGGCGTCTCAAAAATTCCATAATGGTAATATGATCCTTGTATGCATCCTCCGCTACGATATCCAGATTAAAATTCATGGCAAAGGTCTTTTCCAGGGTTTCTGTCAAAATCGGCATAAACTGGCTCAAAAACTCATTGTGGGAAGCCTTCAGGATGGCTCCGTGGAAAGCGCTCTCCGATGCAATCCGAAGAGAACCGGTAGGATAATTTTTAACATAATACTGGCACTCTTCTCCCAGTCTCAGTATCTCCTGGATTTCTTCATCTGTGGCCCGTTTGCAGGCCAATTCTGCCGCCGCCGGTTCAAAAATCAGACGGGTCTCATAAAGGTCTCTCAGGGTAACCCGCATCTCTGCAATATTCTGAATGCCCCGTCCCAGATCATTATCCATTTCCACGTAGCGATTCAGGTTTTCCACCACATAGGTGCCCTTGCCCCTTCTGACTACCAGCACTCCCTGGGATACCAGAATATGAATGGCCTCCCGCAAAGTGGTTCGGCTGATTCCCAGTTCTTCCGATAACTCATTTTCATTGGGAAGCTTTTCTCCGGAACGATACACGTTCTGATTTAAGATCAGATCCTTTAAGGTTGCCGCCGTCTGTTCCGATAATGTTTTTTCACTGTGATTCATTGTATTCACCTGCTATTCTGCAAACCTATAGCCTGTTCCATGGTAGGCATGCCTGCCTGTGCGCCGGCTTTGGTTACTGCCAAAGCTCCGGCTGCATTCCCCAGCCTCACCGATTCTTCCAGGGTCTTTCCCATACACAATCCGGCAGCAAATCCGGCATTAAAGGTATCTCCTGCTGCCGTTGTATCTACCACCTGCACCTGGTATCCGGGAATGGCCGTAATCTCATGCTTTCTTCCGATAAAGGCACCTTCGCCTCCTCTTTTGTGGATCACAATCCGGTCGCTTTCCTCTACCAAATGGTGGATTCGTTCTTCCATTTTGGCATCTTCCGGCAAGTCCCCTGTAAGAATGCAAAGCTCTGACTCGTTGGGCGTCACATAATCTACCTGCTCCAGCCATTCCTTCTCCAGGGGAACTGCCGGTGCCGGGTCCAGAATGATCGTCTTACCTATGGCATGAAGCTTTTCAATGGCCTGCTTCACCGTAGGAATGGGAATTTCCAGCTGCAGCAGGATGATATCATACTCTGCTACCTGAGGTAAAATCTCCTCCAGCCACGCTTCTGTGCAGGTGCCATTGGCTCCCGGAACCACCATAATGGCATTCTCTCCCTGAGGCGTTACCGTAATCATCGCTACCCCGGTAGGAGCCTCTTTGGCTACAGACACACCGGACACCTGGACTCCTGTTCTTTTAAAATGCTCCAGATATTCTCTGCCAAAGGCATCATCGCCTACTCTGCCAAACATGGTGACAGGAACCCCCAGTTTTGCCAGGGCGATGGCCTGATTGGCTCCCTTTCCTCCCGGCACTGTCTGAAAGGCGGTACCGGTCAGAGTCTCACCGGGTCTGGGAAAGCGAGGCCCATTGACCACCATGTCCATATTGATGGAACCGATCACTGCGCATTTTTTCATGACACTTCTCCTTCTCCTGTTTTGTTCCTTGTCTCATCCTAACTTTCTGTTCAGAATGCGAATGGCTTCCTGGAAATATGCCACATAGGCATCTTGGTCCACCCCTGTCAGGACTTCCACATTTTTCTCAGCCTGGATATCCGATCTGAAATCAGCCACTGTCATTCCTCGGCACAGATCCCCCTGGGTCTCCACATCCATCACCATCTTCTCAGAGGTAAAAATCTCCGGATGTAACAGCTGCATGGCTGCTGTCAGATCGAAAATGGTGGTTCCTGTCCAGCCTCTTACCCGACTGTACTGGGAGAAGAAGTCCAACAGACCCACTGTCAGATCCGAGGCTTTCCCCTCTCCTGCCAGCTCCTCATATTTCTCAAAGGGTACTTCTGCCAGAGAGCAGATCTCCAATCCACTCATGACTACAGGAATTCCGCTGCGGAATACGATTCTGGCAGCCTCCGGATCGTGATAAATATTAAATTCTGCCTTTGGCAAGATGTTCCCGGAATGGACACTGCCGCCCATAATGGCAATGCGATCTACCTTTTCTTTGGCTTCCGGGCAGGTCATAAGAAGCAGGGCTACATTGGTCATAGGTCCTGTCGCCAGAATGGTTACAGGCTCTGTGGCAGCCAGAATGGTTTCTCTCATAAAGTCTACGGCATGTTTCCCTGTAACTGTCTTCACAGGCTCCGGCATGTCAAAACCATCCATACCGCTCTCTCCGTGAGCTGCAGGCTGAGGCTCTGCCTCTCTGGTCAGAGGCTTCTCTGCCCCTACCGACACCGGAATCTCTGTCAGTCCCAGATACTCTGTCAGCTTCAATGCATTTACTGTCACCTTATCCACCGTCTGGTTACCTGCTACAGTGGTGATACCTAATATATGAAACACCTCCGGATGAGCTGCCATCAGCATCAGCGCCATGGCGTCATCATGTCCGGGGTCACAATCAAATAAAATATGGTACATATCATTCCTCCTTGGATTCTACTTCCAACCCTGTTGATCCTTTGTGTCTTATGTCTGCGTTTGGAACGGATTCCACGAATCCTGCAGAATATTATCTCCTAGTAGCTTACCACTTCCCCAAAAATCTGTAAAGAAAAAAGGAAGGGGGATACATAAAACCCGTATCTTCCTTCCTTTTTTTCTGTTCCATCGTCCCCTGTTTCATGGAATGAGGAACACAACCAATCCTGTGAGTGCCAACAGGGTATTCTATCCCTTACTGATTCTCGCTTACATAAATGGCTACACGGCTTTGGATAATCTCTGCCACAGCCTCTGCTGTCTTCTGTCCATCAAAGTAAGCCTGTGCCTCTTCGGAGATGATATCCGTAATGTTGTCATCTGTAGACTGATTGCTAGGCTTGGCCATATCAATGATTTCCCGCAGCTGATCCATCTGCTCCTTGGTAGCGGGAACCAGCTCATAATCGAAATCGTCGTACCCGTATCCGTTTCCTTCGTACTTGTCTGTCATGTATTCGTCCAGCATGTTATCAAAGGCAGTCTGGAGAATGGGATATCCCCAGCCAAGACCGGTCTGATACTCTCCCATGGTGACATATTTTATAAACTCCCAGGCCCCTTCCTGATTCTTAGAGCTGGCAGTAATGGCCAGAGAATCATTGGAGCTTAGTATAGAGCCGTTGGAACCATCTGCTGTCGGATATCCGATACAGGTCACATCATCATTGTCATACATTGCCAGAGTCACCAGAAACCAACCCGGACTTTCGATATTCAAATCTGTCACCAGGGCTCTGTTGTTATGGATGGCGCTATAGGTTCCCTCCTCGTCGTAATCATAATCCATATCCTCATAGGAAGGGAATTCCCCTACAAATTTCAAAGTATTGATAAACTCTTCGCTATTAAAATTGCAGGTTCCGCTGGTCCAATCCACATAGTGATCCAGCTGATAGGCAACCAGCATGTAGATCAACGATTCTCTGCTGCAGTTTCTGATAAACTCCGTTCCTTCCGGCTGCTCTGACAGAATCTCCTGTACCTGCTCGGTGGTCCAGCCTGTCAGTCCGTGAAGCAGGGAGGTACGCCCCATCAAGGTGCTGATGTTAAAGGACAGGGGGATGCCGTATAATTTTCCATTGTCTTCGTAAACAGACAAGGCATTGGCTACGAAATCGTCTCTGGAGACGGAATCATCTTTGTCCATCAGCTCGTACAGATCCACAAAGACGCCCTTTCCTGTGTAGCTTGCCACATTCAGGTTCGTCAGATCAATCAGATCCGGAGCATTTCCGGCAGCCAGATCTGCATTCAGGGAATTGATGGCGTTCTCATAGCTGCTGGTGTCATCTGAGGTAGAAACCATATTGGTATATTCCTTCACCTCAATATGGTAGTTTTCACTGCTCTTGTTAAAGGCAATGATCTGCTCTCGCAGGTCATAACTCAGATATACCGTACCATAGGTAATGGTGGTCTTCTGCTTTACCTCAGAAGCTTTCTTTGGCGTCAGCAAAACCAGTTCATTTCTGAAGGTATCGTCATCCCAGTTATAGTTTATTACCAGGAACCTGCCGTCTTCCGTCTTTGCAAAGGTCTGCATATCTCCCACATTCAGATCCAGATCCAGCCAGCTCAGTACCTTCTCTACGGTTTTGTTCGTAAGATCATAGCGATACAGAATATCTCCGGAAGAAATCAGGAAATGTGTCTCATCCTCACCTCGCATATAAAGGGACCCGGAACCATTGGGGATACCTCCATAGGTCTCGCCCCAGGAACCTTTGTCCGTATCCACTGCCTTCAGTGCATAGTTATTACTGGTATCATCATAGCCAAGAACATACACCTTTCCGTCTGCTCCTGCCGTCATATCCTGACACCAGTTCTCTACTGTCAGGTCAAACTTCTTATTTCCCTGGGCATCCAGGACTACCAGATTTTCATCCATTCCACTGAGATACACATACAGGTTTCCCTGACCATCTGCCGCAATATACTCAGGATAGGCCTCTCCCCACTCGGAATCCGTGCTGTAATCCTCTATGATATTCTGAATAT
The DNA here is from genome assembly GCA_964393285.1 of uncultured Lachnospiraceae bacterium. Classification (GTDB taxonomy): domain Bacteria; phylum Bacillota; class Clostridia; order Lachnospirales; family Lachnospiraceae; genus RGIG7193. The sequence goes on from CAYMSZ010000024.1 coordinate 5,101, forward strand.
CCAGCTGGGACAGGCTCTCGCCATCCCCATTTAAGATCTCCAGATAATATCCTCGTCCTCCATCCTGGTAATCATTCAGGAGCAACAGCAGATTTCCGTCAGGAGTTCCCGTCATGCTGCCGATACTTACTCCACCGGTCTGCTGATAAGGGAGCTGTTCCATCTCCATGGTATCCAGATTCCATCTGGTCAGGGTGTAGCAGGATGTATGCTTCTCTTCATCATAGCTCCAGCAACTGGCATACATCCAGCTGCCTATTATCACAGGAGAATTTACCTCCTCTGAAATGCCGCTGTAGGTTGGCTCATACACAATGGAATCTTCCTGTGCAGATACCTCCTGGGTATCGGACTGCTTCTCCCCGGATGAGCAGCCAACCAGGGAAATCAGCATTGCCATACCCAGCAGCGCTGAAAAAATTCTCTTGATTTTCTTCATAATCTCCTCCTTATTCTTGAACCTCACATCATGATACCACCAAAATCAAAAGAGGTTGTTTCAAATTTCTTAAGATTTTTGAAATATATAATAAGTTCCAAATCTTTCCTGAATTTTGTCGAATTATGCTGAAAGTTGCGGGGATAACTGCGGTTTTTTTCGAAATATTCCTTGATTTTATGTTCTTTTCGTGGTATTCTTTTCTCAGCAGCAAGGAAAGAGATTTTCCTTCCCTTTGCAGAATTAGTACATCGGTAGTACGCCAGCTTCCCAAGCTGGATAGGCGGGTCCGACTCCCGTATTCTGCTTGTCTTTTCATAGAATCCTTTTTTTAGGAAATGCAGGCAATCGGATCTATCAACCGTCCGATTGCCTGCATTTTTTATGTCTTAACTCATTTTATATTTTTTCCCTGGAAGAGCAAATCCCAGGAGGCAGAAGGAAACGGCAAATATCCCTATGGTTCCTGCCGGCGTCTCCAGAATACGAACCAGAAGACCGACAAAAGGAATCCTGCATACCAGTTCTCCCTTAATTTCTGCAGTCTGAATCGGAATGTCCGGAACAGGGATGGCATCTCCTCTGGTCATAACCTTGTCTCCATCCATGAACACGATGCGGTGGATGATCAGTTTTTCCTCTGACTGATATGCCACTACATCATTCACGCCATAGCTGTCCTCCTTTTTGATTATCACCAGGTCGTTTACCGATAAGGCAGGCTCCATGCCGTCTGATACAATCACAGATGCCCCTAATCCAAAGGGCATGGGGAGACTATCCTCTGCTGTCCTTTTTGCATTCCACCGATATAAATTCACAATCAGTATCAATGCTGCGAATATCAGGAAAAAACAACCGACTCCCATTAAATATTTTTGACTCTTCTTCTGCATACAAACGCCTGCTATCTCGTGTCTATCCGTCTCAAATCCCATAAGCCTGTCACACTCTTTTTCCATTATATTCCAGTTGTTTTTCCTTTGTCAATACAAAATATGGGATTTCCTTTCGGTATTTGCTCTGTTGTATTTTTCTCCTGGTATTTTCCTGGTATTTTCCTGCTATTTTCCTGTTATCCCTCCTCGATGACCTCATCCATG
>CAYMSZ010000024.1:6742-13101 GCA_964393285.1 uncultured Lachnospiraceae bacterium
TCCTGGTATTTTCCTGCTATTTTCCTGTTATCCCTCCTCGATGACCTCATCCATGACATTTTGCAATTCATATAAAACATCCAAAATTTTTTCTGTTTTTTCCATACCCAGTCTGGTCACCAGCTTTTCAAAATAATTTTTCAGGATTTTTCTTTGTTCCTCCATTAATTCTCTGCCATAGTTCGATAAGGTGATATAGGTTCCGTCATTTCCCGAACCGTCATGCTGCCAGATCACCAATCCGGATCGCTGGAGATGTTCTACCATAGCAGATACCTTTGGCATCTCCATTTTCAATTCTGCCGCAATTTCTTTTAAATACACCCGTCTGTCTTCCTGGTGAAGCTCCAGATTTTTCATGAGCATAGTCAGAAGAAGATACTCTGATATGGGAATCACTGTAAAAAGCTTTTGAAAGGAATTGTTCCCCAGACCATTGCGCAGGCGAATGATCTCATCTCCCAGTTCCATGTATTGCATTTGCGTAATGTCTTTTTCCGTCATAGTGGTGCCCTCTCTTTCTTTGATATGATGCCAGGGTCCCAAGGTCAAAAGGCTTTGTGCTTGCACAAGAAGACTTTTGACCCTTGCCTCATATGTTCCTATGCGTGTAGAATATTTTGTCCATTTTATCAAAAAAGAACCGGTATTTCTATATTATTTCTATGAATTTTTTAAATATTTTGAAAACATTTTCGAATTTATTTTTATTTTTTCGCATTTTATGGCATCAAACGGCATATATGTGTAAGGATATTTCTCCGGTTGGTGAATATTCTTGTCCAGTCTTAAAAATCGTTTCCGGAAAAGTCCGGTTTTTACAGGGGCTGCCATTCTGACTATAGCGGGTATGATCAGCCGCCTTATGGGATTTTTTTATCGTATCTTTCTTTCCCAGCAAATCGGTGCCCAGGGGATGGGCATCTATCAGCTGGTGTTTCCGGTATATGGCATCTGCTTCTCCCTTTGCTGTGGGCCGGTACAGACTGCCATCTCCCGCTATGTGGCTGCCGAGACTTCTCCTCATGGGGACAGTGGCAAAAATCCTTTATCGGTTCTGGATGCGGGTCTCATTCTTTCCTTCTCTCTGGCCTGCCTTTGCACATTAGGGGTCTATCTGGGTTCTGACTGGATTGCCGTACATATTTTATCGGAAAGTCGCTGCGGTGTCCTGCTGCGGCTCCTTTCTCTGACCATTCCCCTTTGTTCCCTCCATTGCTGTATCAGCGGGTATTATTATGGAATACAAAAGGCCATGATACCGGCTCTGTCCCAGCTGGCAGAGCAGACGGTGCGGGTATTCTCTGTCTATTTTTTGTGTTCTTTTTTGACCGGTCAGGGGAGACTGCCGGATACCCGTACTGCTATGTATGGTCTCCTTTTTGGGGAGGCAGCCTCTCTTATTTTTTCCGGGACTTACTACCTTACCCATCGTCCTGTATACCAGGGGAAGCGGCAAATATCTTCCTCTTATCCTCTGCTGCTTTCCATGGTTCTTCCCCTGGCTGCCAATCGCCTCTTAGTCAGTCTTCTGCAAAGTGCTGAAAATATTCTGATCCCCATTTGTCTCCAGAAATATGGGCTTTCGAAAGAGCAGGCTCTGAGCATCTATGGTGTGCTGACAGGCATGGCTTATCCTTTTATTCTTTTTCCTTCTGCCATTGTCAATTCTATCTCTGTCATGCTGCTGCCGGATATTGCTGCTGCCGGCTCTGCCAGGGATGAACAGGGAATCCGGCAGTCTACCACCCGGGTCACTGCCTGCTGCCTATATCTGGGCATTCTGTGTACCGGCCTTTTTCTCTTTTTCGGAACCGATATGGGAGAATGTCTTTACGACAGCTCCCTGGCTGGGAATTATATTATGACCCTGTCCTGGCTCTGCCCCTTTCTCTATCTGTCTACCACCCAGGGCAGTATCCTCAACGGACTGGGAGAGACCCACAAGGTTTTTTTGCACAATGTGCTAAGCCTGCTGTCCCAGCTTCTGTTTGTCCTGTTCCTGGTGCCGGTTATCGGCATCCGAGGCTATCTGTATGGCCTTCTTTTTGGCGAGCTTTTCCTGACCTACCTTCACAGTCGGACTCTCCATCGGTTGGTAACCATAGACTACCACTGCATGCATCACCTGGTACGGCCTGTCAGTATTCTGGGGATTTCCGTGTTTCTTACCAAAGAAATAACCGCGGGGCTGTCCTCCGCGGTTTTACTGTCTCCTGTTATTTCACTAGGGCTTTCCTGTATGCTTCTGGTGGGATTTTACGGTTCTTTTCTCTTTTTTACCCGGAAAAAGCTGTAGGGAAGTTCAAAGACAAAAACGATTCCCAGTACAATGGCAATGGCTACTTTGACTGCGGCAAAGCCACTTTGTAATGCCAGCCTTAACTGATTGGTCACCAGATAATAGGACGTCCAGTAGATGCCGCCTCCCGGCACCAGGGGGAATATCCCTGTCACCAGAAATACCGTAGAGGGACAACTCTCCCACACTGCTGCATAGCGGGACAAAAGAATCACCACCACGGTAGCCACAAAGGTTGCCACAGGAGCCGTAGCTCCCACATATTCCATCAATAAAGAGTACACCAGCCAGCCTGCTGCCCCGATGACCCCACAGTACACATAATACTGCCTGGGCACCCCGAAAAGAAGGGCAAAGGCAATGGTTCCCAAAAATGCTGCGATCATGGTTCCTATCATAGATATGCACCTCCCAGCAGTCCGTGATATACGGAAAATACCAGTCCAACCCCCATGGCGATGCACAGGAAAACCAGAATGGCATCCAGCAGTCTCACGCCGCCGGAAATGTAGTCACTGTTGCCGATATCCCGGATTCCGTTGGTAAAGGGTACCCCAGGCACCAAAGGAATGATGGAGCCAATGATCATAAAATTCAGGTGATCCCCCACGCCCATGCAATAGGCCATCAGGCAGATGGTGGTCACAATGGCTCCTCCCAGGATATTGCTGACGATCTTGGAGTGATTGGGAGGATATACATACAGCAAAAACAGATACAAAACCAGTCCTGCCACGCCTGCCACTGCAGCATCTATGAGATTTCCTCCAAAGAGATAGCTAAAGGAGGCACTTCCTACAGCCGACGCCAGGACCTGCATTTTCCTGGATTTTCCCGGCATATGCCGGATTTCCTGAAGGCGATTGCGTACCTGATCCAGGGATTCATACTTGCCATCTGCAATATCCCTGGACAGGGCATTGACGGCTACCACCTTATCCAGCTGGGTTCCCCTCACAGGAATGTGCTTTACTCTGGCAAACTGTCCATCGGCCTCATAACCGCCTGTGGTAAAAATACCGTTGCTTAGCACAAAAAAATCTCCGAAATTCACTCCGAAATGTCGGCTGATCCGATCCATGGTATCTTCTACCCGGGCGATCTCTGCCCCGTTTTCCAGCAGAATGTGACCGGCATCCATGGCAGTTTCCAGTACCTCCCGATAATATTGTGCCCGTTCTTCTTCTGACATCTGCTCAATGGGATTTCTTCCGTTTTTTATGGATTCCATTTTCCTTGTTCCTCTGTAACGATTCATGATGCTTTATCCGTTTTGTTCGCTTTGTCCCATGAACTGTGACAAAAATTCTTCCTCTGAAAGTATGGGAACACCCAGAGCCTTTGCTTTCTGATTCTTACCGGAATTAGAAGCAATATCGTTGTTAATGAGATAGCTGGTTTTTCCGGTAACAGACCCTGTCACCTTCCCTCCCAGGTCTTCGATCCTTGCTTTCAGCTGATCCCGATTTTCAAAATGGTTCAGAGAACCGGTAATCACAAAGGTCATGCCTGCCAGAGACGAATCTCTGCTTTGTGCCTCTCTCTCTATCTCCACCTGTGCCAGCACATGGTTCCATGCTTCCCGGTTTTGTTCCGATTCAAAATATGCCGCAAAGGCATCTGCAATTACAGGGCCAATGCCGTCTACTGCCGCCAACTCCTCCCTGGTAGCCGTCATAATCCGTTCCAGGTCCTGGTCGAAGGCACGGCAAATCATTTTTGCATTGGCAGGGCCGATATTGGCGATTCCCATGGCATATACCAGTCTGGAAAGGGTGGTATGCCTTGCCTTCTCTGCTGCCTGAATCAGATTTTCATAAGATTTTTCGCCGAATCCTTCCATCTCCACAATCTGATCCCTGTGGTTTTTCAGGCAAAACAGATCTGCAGGCTCATGGACTGCACCGATTCCAATGAGTTTTTCCAGAGTGGCTTCCGATAACCCATCTATATTCATGGCATCCCGACTGGTAAAATGGGCAAAGCTCTTTACCTTCTTCACCTGGCAGTCCGGGTTCAGACAGTACAGTGTCTCGGCGTCTCCATCTGCCTGAATGACAGTAGCTTTGCCACATACCGGGCAGGTGCCGGGAATCTCTACCCTGCCGCTTCGGGTCAGATTTTCCGCAATCTGAGGAATAATCATATTGGCCTTGTAAACGGTAATCTTATCTCCCTCACCCAATGCCAGTTCCCGCAGGATACTCACATTGTGGACACTGGCACGGCTGACGGTGGTGCCCTCTAATTCTACCGGATCAAAGACTGCTACCGGGTTGATTCTACCTGTGCGGGAAGGACTCCACTCAATATACCGAAGGGTTGTCTCCTGTTTTTCATCTGCCCACTTGAAAGCAATGGAATGGCGGGGAAATTTGGCTGTGCGTCCCAATGTCTCTCCATAGGAAATATCCTCCAGACAGAGTACCAGTCCGTCAGAGGGTACATCATTTTTCTCAATGGCTCCTGCATAATACTGCACCATCTCCGGCAGCGTATCTGCTGTCACCTTATGGTATTCCACCACATCAAAGCCCATCCGGCGAAGCCATACAAATTGTTCTTCTCTGGAATTATGGAAATCCATTCCTTCTGCCGATACCAGGAAGAAGGCGTAGAAACGGACATGTCTGCCTGCCGTCACTTCGCTGTTTAACTGACGCACAGAACCGCTGCAAAGATTTCTGGGATTTTTGTAGCGGCTGTCTGCATCTCCGATTTCTTCATTGATTTTTTCAAAATCCGAATAGCGGATGATGGCTTCTCCACGCAGAATCACTTCTCCCTCATAAGGAATGGTCAGGGGTATATTTTCAAAGACTCTGGCATTGGGAGTAATGACCTCTCCTATCTCTCCGTTGCCCCGGGTTACGGCTTTGTACAGCTTTCCATCCCGATAGGTCAGCACAATGGTCAATCCATCCATTTTCCAGGAAAGCAAACCCACCTGGTTTCCCAGCCAGGTCTGCAAGGCAGCTACCTCTTTGGTCTTGTCCAAAGACAACATAGGAGCCGGATGTCGTTCCTTGGGAAGCTCACTTAGCACCTCATATCCCACCTGTACCGTAGGGCTGCCGGATAATACCACTCCGGTTTCCTGTTCCAGGGTCTGCAACTCATCATACAGTCGGTCATACTCCACATTGGGCATGATTTCTCTGCTTTCCTGGTAGTAGGCTTTCGCTGCTTCATTTAATAATTCCGTCAATTCCCGTATCCGGGCCAGTTTCTTTTCCATGGCTACTCTATCCTTTTCTGCGGATGTCTGCATCCTTCTTCATTGTCCGTTTTTTATCTTTTGCTTTTGCCTCTGTCAGACTGTTCTCTCCCAGCTTCTTTCTCAGCTGTCTTTCCTCTTCCGGTGTCAGCTCCCGATATTGTCCCACTGCCAGATTTCCCAGTCTGATATTCACAATACGCACCCGTTTCAAACGGGTTACCCGGGTGCCACAGGCTTCACACATACGGCGAATCTGCCTGTTTAATCCCTGGGTCAGAATAATGCGAGCCTGATGATGTCCCGTTTTTTCTACTTTGCAGGGTTTTGTAACGGTATCCAGAATCTCCACGCCGGAGGACATCTTTTCTACCCACTCCTGTGTAACCGGTTTGTTGATTTCTACCATATATTCTTTTTCGTGTCCATTGCGGGATCGCAAAAGCCTGTCCATCAATTCTCCATCGTTTGTCATAAGGATCAAGCCTTCCGAATCCTTATCCAAACGACCTACGGGATAAACTCTGACAGGATACGAAACCAGATCCACAATATTGGGGGCACGATCCTTATCCGATGTGGTACACACAACTCCCACAGGTTTATTGACGGCCAGAATCACCTTTTTTTCTGTTGCCTGTACGAGCTTTCCGTCTACCCTCACCTGCTGACCCTCTTTTACGGTATCTCCCAGGGATGCAGTTTTTCCATCGATGGTGATGCGACCATCTGCAATCCACTGGTCTGCTTCCCTGCGAGAGCAGACGCCGGCTACGCTCAAATATTTATTGATCCGAATTTCCATATTGCATTGATTCCTCGTTCTTTTGTTTCTTCCAC
>CAYMSZ010000025.1:0-3092 GCA_964393285.1 uncultured Lachnospiraceae bacterium
ACCCTTTACGGTGATGGTACCAGCCTCGTCATCTGCGGTAACCTGATCTTCCTCTCCGATCGGTACATATCTGCCCTGAGAAGAGTCATACTTCAACAAGTGAGCCAGCATGGAAGGAGTGGTTAAGTCGTTGATTGCTACAACCTCATATCCTTCTGCGCCGAACATCTGACGAAAAGCCAGACGGCCAATACGGCCAAAACCATTAATTGCTACTTTTACTGCCATAATTGTTCCTCCTAAATAGTGAAATTGATTTAAATTAATACAATCACTCAATTCGAGTCTATTTTAACCAGTTTCCCATAAAATAGCAAGGGAATTTTTTAACTTTTCCAACTTTCCACAATATTCTACAGTTATTCTCTTAAAAATGCCCCTCTTACTAGGCATCTTTACGGTACTACATCACTGAAACTCCGGAATCCTTTGAAACAGGCTTTTTCAGGAATTCCATGGATTTCCATTCTGTTTGATTCATTCTTTTTAGTCTGCCACAGAGGCCTCTGCGATGTTAATAGAATGACCGCCCACACGGCTCAGGCTGTTCAGGACTTCCACAAACACCAGACCGGATTCTGCCGAGCACTCTCCGTCCCGCATTCTGCTCATATGGTTGACCTGAGACTGATTTGCCATTTTGGAAATCTCTCTTTGCAATTTTGTCAGCTCTGCCAAATGTTCCAGGGTCATATACTGATGCAGGAAGCTGGCTGCTGCCTCCTCATAAAGGGTCATGGCCTTCTGATAAATCTCCTCCAGCTCCCCTCTGGCAGCATCTGTGTAAACCACATTCTGATCAATGCACTTTTCTGTCAGGCCGGCGATGATCAGGGCATAGTCACCGATTCGTTCCAGATCATTTAAGGCACGATATACATGGGTAATGTATTTGGAATCCCGGTCAGAAAGCTCGTTGACATTAATATGTACCAGATAGTCGCTAATGGCACCCGTAAGGAAATCAATGACTTCCTCGTTGTCATGGATCCGCTTGCTATACTTCATATCCTTGGACATCATGGTCTTTTTGGCCAGCTCCAGATTTTCCTTTACCAGCTTCATCATACGCTCCACCTCACTTCGGATCTGAAGCAGGGAGGAGGTGGAAACTCCCAGGTTGGTATCGATGAATTCCAGACGAAGGGCATCTTCGTGCTTCTGCTTGGGAACGATCTTGTAAGTTAATTTTACGACCTGATTGGTCAACGGAAGCAATACCACAGCTGCCACAATCTTAAAGATAATATGACAGACAGATACCTGGAAGGTGGCCACTGGAATCAGCCTCTCGATCCACTGGGTGTAAGGCAAAATCAATGTCACCGGCACCATGATCAACGCACCTACTACGTTGTAAATCAGATAAATGATAGCCGCCCGCTTGGCATTATTTCTGGCATTAAAAGCAGACAGAATCGTAGGGGTAGCGGAACCGATATTGATACCGCAGATCAGAAAAGATGCAAAATACAAAGGCATCATGCCCTGCATAGCCAGAGCCTGCAGGATACCGATGGCTGCCGATGAACTCTGAATCACAGCACAGATGGCGATTCCTACCAGCAGGCCTAAGATGGGGCTCTTGGCATTCATAATAAAATTCTGGAACCATATCACATCCTTCAGAGGAGACATGGCACTGCTCATGGTATGAAGGCCCTGGAATAAGAGACCAAAGCCCAGAATACACTGTCCCACATGGCGGTATGTCTTCTTTTTGGCATACAGCATCAGAAATGCTCCTACGAAAATGCAGAAAGGGGCAATCCCGGAAGCATCCAAAGCAATCAAAACACTGGTGATGGTGGTACCGATATTGGCACCGAAGATAACACCGGTGGCCTGAGCCAGGTCCATGATACCGGCGTTGATGAAGCCCATTACCATGACGGTAGTGGCGGAAGATGACTGAATACAGACGGTAACCAGCATACCTAACAAGAATCCCATAATGCGGTTTCTGGTCAGTTTCTCCAACAGGTCTTTCATTTTGGAGCCTGCTGCCTGCTCCAACCCTTCTCCCATGTATTTCATACCAAATAAGAAAGCACCCAGGCCTCCCAGCAGTGATATGATATTTCCTACGCTCATATGTATAATCCTCCCAATGTTTCCTAAGGAAACGAACAGTTATCAGTATAGCAGGACAAAAAACGCTTTTCAATAATTTTTTATGATTTAAGGATGAAAAACCTTTGTCAGACAGCTTCTTCCTTCTGCTTACAGGGAATAAAAGGAAGGCTTCCGATTTTTGTAAGAAGCCCCATACCGAAAGCCCAGTGCTTTCAGAGACTCTCCCACCTGAGGAAAATAAGCTCCCAGATAGGCCGGATCGTGGGCATCGGAGCCAAAGGTGATCAGCTCCCCTCCCAATTCCCGATATCGTTTCAGCAGATGGTCATGGGGATGCTGCATCTTCAGGCCTTTGCGGAAGCCTCCTGTGTTAATGTCCAGACCGATTCCTTTCTCCACCAGAATATGCAGGATCTCGTCCATGAGCTCCGGCCAGGCATTCCAGGCATCTGTCACTGTCTGGTTTCCTACCCGGAACACATAATCCAAATGCCCCAGCACATCAAAGGCTGCTTCATATACCTGGAGATTTTCCAGGGTATCCTCAAAGTAGCTCCGGTATGCCTCTTCCTCGGTCCGGTGATCAAAATATCCATCCAGATAGGGATCTGCCCCTTTTACCAGATGGATGGAGCCAATGACAAAATCCCAGGGATACGACTTCATATAGGACACCGTTTCTTCCACATAGGCAGGCTGCAGCCCCACCTCCACGCCGGCTCTTACCTGAATGCGATCCTTATATTGGTCCTGTAAGCTCCTCATGGTTTCCAGGTAAGGACCGGGATCCAGCTGAAAACTATAACCATACTCTATGGGGTAGTGAGGGTCCATATGGTCTGTAAAACAGATGTCAGCCATTCCCAGCTCTATGGCTCGTTCAATATGTGCCTCCGGCGCCGCCTGGCTGTCAGAAGAAAATCGTGTGTGTACATGATGATCCGGATAATACATAAAGGTCTCCTTTCGCGGCTCGTGGCGGTTTACTTTGTTGCCGGTTCCTTGTTTGCTTGTTC
>CAYMSZ010000025.1:3192-13043 GCA_964393285.1 uncultured Lachnospiraceae bacterium
TCCTTTCGCGGCTCGTGGCGGTTTACTTTGTTGCCGGTTCCTTGTTTGCTTGTTCTTTGTGTGCTTTTTCTTTGTTTGCTTGTTCTGACAGGTAGGCCTGCCTGCCCTGCTCATACAGATTATTGCCATAGCAATCGATTACTACAAGCAGAGGCATTTCTTCCACATACAGTTTTCGCAGGGCTTCCGCTCCCAGATCCTCGTAGGCAATCAGTTCTGCGGATTTGATACATTTGGCTAACAGTGCTCCTGCGCCGCCGATGGCGCCGAAATAGACCCCGTCATACTGCTTCATGGCCTCTACCACCTCCGGCAGTCTGGCTCCCTTGCCGATCATGCCTCTGGCACCTGCTGCCATCATCGTCGGGGCATAGGCATCCATACGACCGCTGGTAGTAGGCCCTGCAGAGCCGATGACCTGACCGGGCTTTGCCGGAGTGGGTCCTACATAGTATATGGTGGCATCCTTGGGATCAAAGGGAAGCTTCTCTCCTCTTTCCAGGGCTTCGCACATCCGTTTGTGTCCTGCATCCCGGGAGGTATAAATGGTACCGGTTATGTACACCCGATCTCCTGCGTGAAGCGTTCTGGCTATCTCTGCTGTTAAAGGTAAGGTCACATGTCGTTCCATCAGATCACCTCCGTCTTGTGTCTGGTTACATGGCAGCTGATATTGACAGCGCAGGGCATCCCTGCAATATGGGTAGGCAAGGTCTCTATATTGACTCCCAGCGCCGTTGTTCTGCCGCCAAAGCCCTGGGGTCCGATACCCAGCCGGTTGATTTTTTCCAGCATTTCTCTTTCCAGTTCGGCATAATAAGGGTCCGGATTGGGAGAATCCAGCGGACGCATTAACGCTTTTTTGGCAATCAAAGCTGCCTTATCGAAGGTCCCACCAATGCCTACCCCTACTACCATAGGAGGGCAGGGATTGGGGCCTGCCTTCTCCACCGTCTCCAGAATAAAATCCTTAATGCCCTGCAATCCGGCGGATGGTTTGAACATGCGAATAGCACTCATGTTTTCGCTGCCAAAGCCTTTGGGGCCTACGGTAATGCGAATCTGATCTCCGGGGACAATCTGGGTGTCCACCATAGCAGGGGTATTGTCTCCTGTGTTGCCTCTGCGAATGGGATCTGCCACCACAGATTTTCTCAGATAGCCTTTCTCATATCCTCTGCGAACGCCCTCATGAATGGACTCCATGTAATCTCCGCCTACCAGATGGACATCCTGACCCAGCTCCACAAACACACAGGCCATGCCTGTATCCTGACAGATAGGAACTTTCTCCTGCTGGGCGATCTCATAATTGGTCACAATATCATCCAGTATTCCCTGTGCCAGCATCCCATCCTCACAAGCCCGGCATCTGCCGATGGCATCCTTTACATCCTGAGGCAGCACCTGATTGGCCTCGATACAAAGGCGTTCCACCACTTCTGTGATTTTACTTACCTGGATTTCTCTCACATCATTCTTTATCATATATCCTCCTGCCGATCTGCCCGTCATATGGTCCTAACATCATTTCCTGCCGGTCCGGCTTATCTCTCAGTGTCATCTCCTGCCGATCCGGCTTGACGCTTCATCAATTTCAGTATATAATAATCCTGTTGTGCCAAAGGCACGTTGGAGACGTATCGAAGTGGCCATAACGAGCTTGACTCGAAATCAAGTTGTCGGGTAACCGGCACGCGGGTTCGAATCCCGCCGTCTCCGTTTCTCTCACAGGCGTTTTTACGCCATCCTGGAATATTTACAGAATCAGCCGGAGGGTTATGGCCTCCGGCTTTTTTATTCTACCTTTTTGAATTCATAAATGCAATAACATTCTCAGATGCAAATTCCTTATGCCTTTACCTCCGCATTGCCATAGTCGTTGCCCTCGTTGAAGTTTTTGGCATTTTCCATGGTGGTAAAAGCAATGGCCTGCATGGCTTCTCTGGTGAAGAAAGCCTGGTGGCTGGTCATGACTACCTGGGGGAATGCCAGGAGTCTGGCAGTAATATCATCCTCAATGGCTTTTTCGCTGCGGTCTGTGTAGACATTATTGTCTTCCCCTTCGTACACATCCAGCGCCACTGCATGGAATTTTCCTGCCTTCAATGCGTCGATCAATGCCTCTGTATCAATCAGGGCACCTCTGGCAGTATTCACTAGCATCACATTATCCTTCATCATGGCGATAGACTCTTTCCCTATAATGTGATAGGTGGAAGGGAACAAAGGCGCATGGAGGGAAATCAGATCCGCCTTCTGGAACAGTTCCTCTTTCTCCACATACTTTAACAAGCCCTCTTCCTCCAAAGCTCTGTTGGGGTAAGCATCCCAACCCAAAACCGTCATACCGTAACCCTTGCAGATTCTGGCCATGCAGACACCGATCTTGCCTGTGCCTACAATGCCGGCTACTTTGTTATTCAAATCATAGCCCATAAGACCTCTCAGGGCAAAGTTATTATCACGAACCTTATTGTATGCCTTATGGAGACGCCTGTTGGCTTCCTGCAAGATGGCCATAGCATGCTCTGCCACTGCATAGGGAGAGTAAGCCGGTACCCGAAGCACTGTGATATCCGATGCCTTGGCCTCCTCCAGGTCCACATTGTTAAATCCGGCGCAGCGCAGGAGGATCAACCGAATCCCGTACTGATGGAGAGCCTGTACCACAGGCTTGGAAACATCGTCATTTACAAAGACACAGACGGCATCATAGCCTTTGGCCAGAGCCACTGTCTCCGGGCCCAGACTTACGCTCAGGAAGGTAATTTCTGAATTATAGGTTCCCTGTCCTTTGTCTTTCACCAGCTCGTTAAAGAACATCTTATCATAATTCTTGGTACCGAAGAATGCAATTTTCAAAACAGAGGCAGTCTTTCTCCCCTCAAAGCTTTCATCAATGGTGCTGCGGATTCCCTGAAGAGCCTCCTCCTCATCTTCCCCTTCTATCTCAAAGGAAAGGACATCCCCTCTTTTGGCTCCCAGAGCCATAAGCTCTAACACATTGCCTCCGTTGGCCTTTTTTCCGTTGGCCGATACGGTGACAGCACTCTTGTAACCTACGGAACATTGTGCCAGAAGGGCACAGGGACGGGCATGTACTCCCATAGGATTGGTCACCACATAATCAAATACCTTCATAAAAACCCCTTTCTACATAACAACACAGTCCTCTGCCTGTGAAGCAGTCCTTTTCTTTATTGACTATTATTTAACCGTCTTATTTTATACAGGAAAAAACCTTTTTATTCTATTCGTAATCGTTACAAAGTTAACTATGTGATTTGCCTACTTTTTGGTGCTTCTGCCTTGTCTCCTATTATTTTCTATATTTTGCATAAAAAAATACAGGACTTTCCTATATTTTATAGAAAAATCCTGTAAAAGTAAATCATTTCCAACCTATTTTTGAAAGTTTTTTTATTATTTTTTGCCAAAATACTTTCTTACGCTTCGTCAATAGCCTTTCCGATGTCATGGCGCATGTATTTATTGGAAAAGTCCACCCAATGGGCTGCCTCATAGGCCTTGGTTCTGGCCTCCTGCAAGGTTTTGCCCTTTGCCGTTACCCCTAAAACGCGACCTCCGTTGGTAACCAGTCCCTGGTCTGTCATTTTTGTTCCGGCATGGAATACATAGTACCCATCTGCCTCCCTGGCTTTTACCTGTTCCAAACCGGAGATAGGGAACCCTTTCTCGTAGGAAACCGGATACCCCTCTGAAGCCAGCACCACGCATACAGCCGCATTGTCCTCATATTCCAGCTGGATCTGATCCAGGGTTCCGTCTATACAAGCCTCACAGACTTCCACCAGATCATTCTTCATGCGAGGGAGAACCACCTGGGCTTCCGGATCGCCAAACCGACAGTTATATTCCACTACTTTGGGCCCATCCGGCGTCAGCATCAGTCCAAAGTACAATACCCCGACAAAAGGCCGTCCTTCGGCTCTCATGGCATCGATGGTAGGCTGATAAATGGTTTCCCGGCAGATTTTGTCAATCGCTTCCGTATAGAAAGGACTGGGGCTAAAGGTACCCATCCCTCCGGTGTTTAATCCCTGATCTCCATCCAGAGCCCGCTTATGATCCTGGGCAGAACTCATAACCCGGAAGGTCTTTCCATCGGTAAATGCCAGAACAGAACACTCCCTGCCTGTCATAAACTCTTCTATTACCATCTGATTACCGGCAGCTCCAAATTTCTTATCCAGCATAATGGACCTGACACCTTCTGCCGCTTCTTCTCTGGTGTTGCAGATCAACACGCCCTTGCCCAAGGCCAGGCCGTCTGCTTTCAATACCACCGGAAGCTTACAGTTCTTTACATAATCCAAAGCCGCCTTTCCATCCGTAAATATCTCATAGGCTGCTGTAGGAATCCCGTACTTCTTCATCAGCTCTTTGGAAAATGCCTTGGAGCCCTCGATAATGGCAGCATTGGCTCTGGGTCCGAAGGCCCGAAGTCCGGCAGCTTCATAGGCATCCACCGCCCCGCCTACCAGAGGGTCATCCATGGCTACAATAGTCATATCGATTCCCTGTTCCTTGGCAAAGGCAATCTGCTTTTGAAAATCCATGGCACCAATGGGAACGCACTCTGCAATTTCACCAATACCGCCGTTACCGGGAGCACAATAAATCCGATCCACCTGAGGGCTTTTTGACAATTTCCAGGCAATGGTATGCTCTCTGCCGCCGCTGCCGATGATCATAATCTTCATCTCATCTCTCCTCCTCTTTGGCAATATGTACCTGTCCATCTATTACAGACACTCTGCCGGATGCAATCAACTGGATTGCCTGGGGCAGTATGATCCATTCTGCCTGCTCCATTACCCTTCGCTGCAGAATCTCCGGTGTATCTCCTTCCTCAACAGGAACCGCTTTTTGGAGAATAATAGGGCCTCCATCGGTTTCTGCATTTACGAAATGCACCGTTGCGCCGGTCACCTTCACTCCACGCTTCAAAGCTTCCTCATGAACCTTTAATCCATAGTAGCCGGTACCGCAGAAAGAGGGAATCAGGGAAGGGTGAATATTGATGACTCGATTTTCATACCGGGTAAACAGTTCCGGAGGCAAGATCACCAGATATCCTGCCAATACAACCAAATCCAGGTGATAGCGATCCAGTGTCTCCATCAGGGCCTGATGAAATGCCGCCCGATCCGGATAGGCTTTCGGACTCACCACTTCCTGTGGGATTCCATGTTTTTTGGCCCGTTCCAGGGCGTAAGCTCCCGGATTGTTGCTGATAACCACCTCCACCCTGGCATTCTGTATCATCCCCTGATCCATCTGATCCAGAATTGCCTGGAGATTGGTTCCTCCTCCGGAAACACACACTCCTACTCTCAGCATACTGTCACACCTTTCTCTCCTGCCTTCACTTCTCCGATGACATAGGGAGTCTCTCCGGCCTGACTGATGGCTTCCATGGCTTCTTTCACCTGTTCCGGTGCCACAGCAATCACCATACCGATACCCATGTTAAAGGTATTATACATCATATGCTCCTCAATCTCTCCTGCCTTCTGAAGCATTTTAAAAATAGGGAGCACAGGATAACTGTCTTTGCGGATAACCGCATGGATTCCCTCCGGCAGCATGCGGGGAACATTCTCGTAGAAGCCGCCTCCTGTAATGTGGCTGCAGGCCTTTACGGTTACCCCTGCTTCCCGGATGGAGCGCAGAGCTTTGACATAGATTTTGGTAGGGGCAATCAATGCCTCTCCCAAAGTGGTTCCCAACTCATCATAGTAGGTATCCAACGCTTCTTTGTTCATAGGAAATACCTTGCGAACCAGAGAAAAACCGTTGCTGTGAACACCGGAGGATGCCATGCCGATGAGAACATCTCCTGCTGCCAGGGTACTGCCGTCAATCATATCCTTTTCATCTGCAACTCCTACGGCAAAGCCTGCCAGGTCATACTCATCCTCAGGATAGAAGCCGGGCATCTCTGCCGTTTCTCCTCCGATCAGGGCCGCGCCTGCCATTTTGCAGCCCGCTGCCACACCCTTTACAATATCTGCAATACGCTCCGGTTCATTTTTGCCACAGGCAATGTAATCCAGGAAGAACAAAGGTTCTCCGCCGGCACAGGCTACATCATTGACACACATGGCCACGCAGTCAATGCCTACCGTATCATGGCGGTCCAATAAAAAGGCCAGCTTTAGCTTGGTTCCCACTCCATCTGTACCGCTAAGCAGCACAGGATGCTCCATATTTTTCATAGCTGCCATGGAAAACGCCCCGGAAAAGCTGCCGATGCCGCCCATTACCTCCGGTCTCATGGTCTCCTTCACGTGCTTCTTCATGAGTTCTACTGATTTGTATCCTGCTTCGATGTCTACGCCAGCGCTCTTATAATCCATGATTTTTCTCCTTATTGTAGTGTAATGAGACAAGGGACACTTGCTGCAAGTCCCTCTTAAACATCCTGTGTCTCAACCCTTCCCGTACTCCTGATATCCCAGCTGCTGCAGTCTCTCATCCTTGGCCTCCACTCCGGCCTTCATTTCCTCTGCATAGGCTTTCAGCTTTTCCAGCAAGCCGGAATCTGATGTGGCCAGAATTTTGGCTGCCAGAATCCCAGCATTGGCGCCTCCGTTAATGGCTACGGTAGCCACAGGAATGCCTGTAGGCATCTGAACAATAGAGTACAGGGAATCTCTGCCTCCCAGGGAAGTGGTATGCATGGGAACTCCAATAACAGGCATAGGGAAAATTGCTGCACACATGCCGGGAAGATGGGCTGCCATTCCAGCGCCTGCAATTATAACCTTCACGCCCTTTTCCTCTGCTGTCTTTGCATATTCATAAAAGACATCCGGTTCCCTGTGGGCTGAGATAATCCTCATCTCATACTCAATGCCAAACTTCTCCAACATTTCGGCTGCCTTACTCATAACCGGCATATCCGAATCACTTCCCATTACAATTCCTACTTTTGCCATGTTGTTCTCCTTTATTGTCTTCTCACTCCGGACATATGTAACCAAATGCTGCGAAAGAGCCTATCCAGAGAAACCCTCCCTGAAAAAGCTCTTCATAACAGTAACTTTCTTCATGCACTTACCAATCCGAGCAAATACAAAGCTGCCAGTAAAATGAATAGCAGGCCATGGAGCAGCAGCATAACCAAAGGGAACCGATACTTTCGCCCCAATATTTTTCGATCAGACCATGCCATACAAAATCCCAGTATTCCTGCCAGTACAGACAGCATTCCCAGACATCCTACCTGCAATCCGCTGCTGCCGACAGATGTTGTTGTCTGATAAATGCAGACAACAGCAAACGCCGCCTCTATGATCAGGCACAAAAGGGAAATCCATGTATAGGCATACTTACTCGTATATTTTTTCTTTATCATATGCTCTGCTTCCTGTTATCCGCAACCACTTCAGAATGTGATATTCTTTCTGCGCTTCAAAAGAAAACAGCCGCCTACGATGCCAAGGACACCGGTGACTACACCAACGACAATTGTGATGATTCCCAGTACCATAGCTCCTATTCCGGCCAATCCCATTGTCTTGTAAATTTTCTCATTCATAAATGTTTGCTCCTCTTAGAAATTCCTGAACCCGCCGGGAAATCCGGTCACAAAACAGATTTTCCATCCGTTTTGTGACCCTGGTTCCCATGATTTCATTCCTTGCTTATTTTGCACCGTACTGCACATAGTAAGCATCAATGGCTGCCTTAATGGTGTCATCGATGATTACCTGTCCCTTATACGGACGGTTATAGAGATGCTCCACTACTTCTGCCATGGTAACGATAGCTGCCGTCTTGAGACCATACTTTTCGCTGATCTCATTGAGAGCAGATTTCTCACCCTGGCCTCGTTCCATCCGGTCTACCGATACCACCAGTCCCAGAACCTCTACCTGGCCCTGTGCCTGGATGATAGGCATGGTTTCTCCGATGGATGTACCGGCTGTGGTCACATCCTCAATGATCAGAACCTTGTGACCGTCCTTGATAGGAGTACCTAACAGGATACCGGTATCTCCGTGATCTTTCACTTCCTTTCGGTTGGAGCAGTAGCCGATGTCTGCGCCAAATTCCTCCGACAATGCCATGGAGGTGGCTACAGACAGGGGAATTCCCTTGTAGGCAGGGCCAAACAAAATATCAAAATCGGTGCCAAACTGTGCGGCGATAGTCTTTGCGTAATACTCCCCTAACTTTTTCAACTGGGCACCGGTACGATAAAAACCGGTATTGATAAAGAACGGGGTTTTTCTGCCGCTCTTGGTCACAAAATCACCAAAGCGAAGCACCTGGCAATCTACCATAAATTCAATAAAATCCTTTTTGTACTGTTCCATCTTCGCGGAAGCCTCCTTCATTTCAAGCTGCTTTTGTTGTTCTTAATCTAAGTCTTCTCCGTTGGATGCGATGCACTTCTTGTACCAATAGAAGGAATCCTTGGGGATTCTGCGCAGATCCTTCAGATCAAACTCATCACGGTTTACATAGATAAGGCCGTATCTCTTGGTGATACCCTGATGGGTGGATACCAGATCAAATGCAGACCAGGGAGAATAACCCATGAGATTTACGCCATCGGTAATAGCCTCCTGACAAGCCTTAATGTGTTTTCTCAGATAATCGATACGATAATCATCGTGGATCTTGCCATCCTCTGTCAGAGTATCCGGCACACCACAGCCGTTCTCTGTGATCAGTAACGGCAGATGATATCTCTCCCACATCTGACGCAGGGTCACGCGGAGACCTACCGGATCAATACCCATGCCATAGGAAGTACGCTCCTGGAGAGGATTGGTTACTCCTACTGCCAAACCGGGCTCTGTCATCATGCCGGTCATAAACTCTTCCATGTTGGCACCCTCTTTGGCTGCAGCTGCCTTGGCTGCCAGACCCTCTTCCATGGAAACATACTTTACAGTGCTGCCGCCATAGTAGTTAAATGCCAGGAAATCAGGATGTGCACACTTCATGATTGCCATATCCTCTACGGTTACATCAGGGAATGCACCCAGCTGTGTCAGATACTCCTTAAATGCCTCCGGATATTCGCCAAATACGATGGTATCCAGATACAGTCTGTTTCTCAGCTGATCATAATCCATAGCAGCCAGGTTATCCAAAGGAGAGCTGGTCAGAGGATATACACAGGTAATATTGGGCGCCGGTGCGATCCAGGCGTTGCACAGCTCATGGCAACGGATGGTGGCCTTTGCCATAGCTACCAGCATGTGATGGTTGGCCTGATATCTTTCCTTGTCGGTCTTATAACCACCCATATTGAACATGGTCATCATATTCTGCTCATTGATGGTCAGGAAATATTTTACCTTGGAGCCATACTCCTTAAAGCAAACCTCACAGTAGCGAACGAAATCTTCGATACACTGACGGGAAATCCATCCGCCGTACTTATCCTGAAGAGCCTGAGGCAGATCAAAGTGATACAGGGTGATAACCGGCTCAATGCCATGCTTTAAGCACTCATCGATCTCATCGTGATAATGCTGTACCGCTACCTGATTGATCTCGCCATCTCCATCGGGGATGATACGAGGCCATGCAATAGAGAAACGGAACTCCTTAAAGCCCATCTCTGCCATGAGAGCAATGTCCTCCTTGTAGCGATGGTAGTGATCTGAGGTCACCTTCCAGTCTGTGGTACCAGGCTGAATCGGCAGGCAATCCTGAACAGAAGGGCCCTTACCATCCTCATCCCATGCGCCCTCACACTGATAAGCGCTGGAGCTTGCTCCCCACAGGAAATCTTTGGGAAACGGTTTCAATTTCTTGTAATCCATATGTTTTCCTCCTACCTGGACATCTGACTTTCCCTT
>CAYMSZ010000026.1:0-2205 GCA_964393285.1 uncultured Lachnospiraceae bacterium
CCGGAATGAACATAGGCATGTACACATTCTCCACGCCTGTCTCCTTGAATCTGGCATCCAACTCCTTCTGGATATTTTCCCAGATTGCATATCCTGCCGGCTTGATGACCATACATCCTTTTACGCTGGAGTAGTCGATGAGCTCTGCCTTAATGACCACATCCGTGTACCACTGTGCAAAATCCTGATCCATGGATGTGATGGCTTCTACTAATTTCTTGTCTTTTGCCATTGTTTTCTCCTTATTTCACTTTGTTTCTTTCTGTTTCATTTTGTTTCTTTATGGATAAGCAACCATAATGATGGCAGATGGCTGTAGTTTTCTACCATTACAGTCATCAGATTGCTTCATCTTCACTCTTATTCTCATCCTGGTCCAAGAGGAATTCCTCCGGTGAGACCAGCTGGCGATACAGGTTTACATGAAATGCATAGGTATTTCTCGCCTTCTCCTGCCACAATCTGGTGGCTGCAGGTGTACTCAGTTCTACACTCATGTACTGCTGCATTCTGGGCAATTTCTCTGCCAGGTATGCAACCTGCTCCCCTGCTCCCATCCTGCTGAACCCATCACTTTCCAGGGTTTCATAAGTTCGGTAGGCATCATAGCGATCGATGTTATCACAATCCCCGATCAATTCTGCCAGGAGAGTTCTCTCCCCCGGATATCCTGCCTCATCATCCACATGGATGGCAATCCCATAGCACAGCTCCTCCACCACCTGGGAATCCAGACCCAGCTCCAACAGCCATGGTCTGGCGATCTTAGCTGCTACTCTGCCGTGATTCTTCCACTCCTCCACTGTTGTAAATTCGGAACGATAGCTGATGTCATGAAGGAGACATCCCAATACCAATGCTTCTTCATCCAGTCCATCCTCCCTGGCAATCTGGGCTCCTATGGCTGCCACTCGTAAGGAGTGACGATACCGGTAATCCAGCTGCCCCGGATTTCTCTGCAGATAGGGACTCTGAGATAGATTTTCCCACAGATACTCCATGGTTTTCCTGATACGCTCTGTCATATCCTTCCCCTTTCTTATGAAACGCCTGTCTATGGTATAAAAAAAGCCGACCTATCCAACTCCCTCCCAGGGACCGAATAGCTCGGCGGTACCACCCATCTTTGCCCGCATCTGCGTGCACTCTCATCCCCCGTAACGAGGGGTCCTCGTCCTGCTTATGAAACTCGCTCTTTCTTCTCGCAGGAAGCTCCCAGGCAGGTTCACCATATCTGATGGAAAAGCCTCTCAGCAGACCTACGGTCTGGCTTTTTCTCTGTATCCACAGGCGTATGATTACTAATCCTGTTCTTCACCTTGTCTCATTTTAGATAAAAGAGGCCGGTTTGTCAAGGTATATTACAGGCTGGACAACAAAATCCGATCATTATCCAGATCCTTGCCGGTGCCTTCCCGGAAGCGGGCCAGCAGATCTTCTACTCCGATATTCTGGCGTTCCTCTCCCTTTAGATCCAGGACAATCCCTCCATCTGCCATAAGGAGAGTGCGGTTGCCCAGTTCCAGAGCCTGCCGCATGTTGTGAGTAATCATCATACAGGTGATATGGTTTTCCTTTACGATTTCCCGGGTCAGCTTCAATACTTTTTCGGCAGTGCCAGGGTCCAGGGCTGCGGTGTGTTCATCCAGCAGCAATAATTTCGGTGTGACAATGGTGGCCATTAAAAGGGTTAATGCCTGTCTCTGACCACCGGACAAAAGGCCTACCGGCTGTTTCATCCGATCTTCCAGGCCCATTCCCAGGAGGGAGAGCCGTTCCCGGAAGTTTTCATGATCTCGTCTGGAAATGTGACTGAAGGGAGAAGTCCCTTCTGCAGAACGCAGATAAGCCAACGCCAGATTCTCTTCAATCGTCATGTGGGGAGCAGTTCCCTGCATAGGGTCCTGAAACAGACGGCCGATGACCCGGCTGCGTTTGTGCTCCGGCAGGAAGGTAATATCCTGACCACCCAGGATAATGGCGCCCTCATCCACATAAAAGCTGCCGGCAATGGCGCGGAATAAGGTAGACTTTCCGGCTCCGTTGGAGCCGATAATGGTGATAAAATCTCCGTCGTCTACCGTTAAAGACAGATGACTGACTGCCAGCTTGGCATTGGTGGTGCCGGGGTTGAAGGTTTTTGAAATATTTTGTACATTTAGCATTTGGATACATCCTCCTCCCTGCTGGTAGTTTGCTTGCCGG
>CAYMSZ010000026.1:2305-12793 GCA_964393285.1 uncultured Lachnospiraceae bacterium
TTGTACATTTAGCATTTGGATACATCCTCCTCCCTGCTGGTAGTTTGCTTGCCGGCATTCCGTTTCCTCTTTTGAAACGCCAGGGATTCTTTAATGGTAGGAAACGCAATGGCCAGGGCAACAACGATGGCAGTGATCAATTTCAATCCCTGGATGGGAACGATCTTTGTATACAAGACGATAGCGTAAAGGACACGGTAAAAGATGGAGCCAATGATGGCAGCCAGAACGCCCTTGGCAATGCCACCCTTGCCGATGACTGTCTCTCCTATGATAAGGCAGGCCAGGCCGATGACCACAATACCGGTTCCACCGTTAATATCTACCGTATTCTGATACTGACCTACCATGGCACCGGACAGCGCCGTCATACCATTGGAGATGCATAACCCTACGGTAATGGTAAAGGAAGGGTTAATGGAAGAAGCTCGAACCATATCCTTGTTATCACCGGTAGCCCGAATGGACAGTCCCAGGCGGGTTCCCAGGAAGAAAATCAGTAATAGACCTACCAACAGAGTTACGGCTCCGGCCAATATGGCTTCATACCATATGCCGCCGATTCCCGTTGCTTTGAAAAGGGAAAAAATCGTGGGGGTTTTTAACAGACTCACATTGGAGCTCCATCCCATTACCATCAGATTGATGGTGTATAAGCCGGTATTGGTAACGATACCTGCCAGGATGGAGGGAACCCCCAGCCTGGTCTGTAAAAACGCAGTGACAAATCCGGCACAGACACCGGCAAATATGGCTGCAGGAAGCGCAAGGTAAGGATGCCCTGCTGCAGCAGTGGTAACAGATACGGCGGCACCCAGTACAAAACAGCCATCTGTAGTCATATCGGCAATATCCAGAATCCGATAGCTCAAGAATAAGGCCATGGGAACCAGCCCATATAAAAATCCCAATTCCAATGCAGTCTGTAATATATAGAACACGGTGTTTCCCCCTTACGAAAAAATCGATCGTCTCATTGCACTTGTCAGACAAGGATAAGATAATGTCCTGTGTGAACAGCCTGTAAAGCATTTTTTCACACAGGACAAGGAATCTTCTTAAAATAGCAGGAACTTAGTCCTCAGTGGTCTGAACCTCTACTACAGAGCCCATATCTGCAAATACGGAATAATCCAGTCCCAGCGTTTCAGCGGTTTCCGTATTTACGGTAATGATACCGCCATCCATCAGATAATAATCCTCCAGACCACTCATGCCCTCTGTAATGGCAGTGTAAGCCAGATCGGCAGTCTCAGAACCCAGGTCTGTATAGTTGACACCGCAGGTAGTAAAAGCACCATTGCGGACAAAGGAATCTGCACCGGTATAATGAGGGATGCCTGCTTCTGCCAGATTCTCATAGATAGCCAGTTCAGCAGCCATGATAACATTATCGGTAGGAGTGAAGATGGCATCCACGCCATCGGCAATCAGCTGAGCAGCAGCTGCCACTACTTCGTCATTGGTGTTGGCAGTTGCTTCGGTGTAAGCAATTCCGTTAGCTGTCAGATAATCCTTTGCTTCCTGGATAGGAGTTGCGGAATTGGATTCAGACAGAGAGTACAGCAGACCAACCTTGGCAACATCCGGCTGAGCAGCCTGGATCATGGACATGATAAACTCTGTATTCAGAGCATCACTGGTGCCGGTTACATAGTCGATGCCGGTAAGCTCAGCAGTCTCAGGATCAGAGATTGCGGCAAAGATGACAGGTGTCTTGGTGTCAGCGGCAGAAACCGTAGCTACCTGGGCAGCCAGAGTAGCAATCGGGATAATGGCATCTACGCCATCGGCTACTGCCTGGTCGCAGATCTGCTTTAATGTGCTCTGATCATTCTGTCCGGAATAAATCTCGTACTGAATGGTGATATTCTGCTCAGATGCGATGGCATCCAGTCTGGAAGCAATGGCATCGGCAATCTCATCCAGAGAAGCATGGTCTAACTGCTTTACAATGGCGATATTTAAGGTAGTGCTGCTGTCATCGGAAGTAGAAGCGCTCTGACCGGAAGAAGACTGACAGCCGGTCAAAGAAAGCAGCAAGGCAAAAATCAGGCAAAGGGATACGAGGGTCTTGCAGGTTTTGTGGAACGTGTTTTTCATCATGGTGAAATCCTCCTTTTTCGGATGCTCCATCTGGGAACATCATCTCTATGAAATATGATATAGAAACGATGGTTTGGATGAGAAGTGGTTTTTACAAAAACAAAAAAGGCTTCTGTCCCTGTATATGGGACAAAAGCCTAAGCTCCTGCGATACCACCCAAATTGTCATTCCCACCTGGAAATAACCACTCATGTCACGTACCATCATACGCGCCTCGCTGGATAACGGGTGAGGTTCCCGTCAGCCCCTACTAAGCATCTCTGTTCGGAACTGCCCTCTGAAGTCCATTCACTGTCTGTCTCACATCCTGCTTCCACCTGTGCAGGACTCTCTGGGGATCGACTTTTGTCAGCTACTTCTCTTCGTCACTGGTTTAAGGACATTATATCCTAAAAAAATGATTTGTCAAATACTTTTTTCATAATTTTGACCATTTATTTTTGTGTAAAATGGATAAATTTGGATATTTTTCAAAAGTGCCCTTTGACATCTTGATTTTGGGAAGCTAGTGTATTAAACTTTTATTGATACAAAGTGATACAAAGAGAACATATTTCTGCATGAAAACCTGCTTTGGATCGAATCAGAATACAAATATTTGAAAGGTAGGGAAAGGTGAGAGTATGAGCAACGAACAAAATATACCGATGCCGGGAGAGTATTATCGACATTTCAAAGGAAACCTCTACGAGATTCTTACTGTCGCCTCCCACTCCGAGACCGGAGAGAAACTGGTGGTTTACCGGGCACTATACGGAAGTCACCAGGACTATGCCAGACCGGCAGAGATGTTTCTGTCAGAGGTAGATCATGAAAAATACCCCGAGGTCAGTCAGCAGTATCGATTTGAAAAGGTAGGGGACTGCATTCATGGTCTGATGACAACGGAAGCTCCAAAAGAGAAAGAGGAAAAAGAAACGTCAGAGGAGACACCAAGGGAAACGAATTCAGATTCCTCCATCCTTTTATGTTTTCTCAATGCAGAAGGTCTGCAGCAAAAGCTGGAAGTAATCCGGGAAAACCGGACAAAGATCGATCAGAGATTTATTGATGATGCAGCCATGGCCCTGGACATTGTAATAACAGAAGGGGAGCTGGATGACAGACTGCGGGAACTGTGCAGGAATCTCCAGCTGATGGCCCAGTACGAGGGCAGACGCCTGCGTTGAGGATGGGCTGTGGTCACACGAACCATATTTCCCCTCAATGAGTCAGAATCTGTTGAAACCTTTCTATCAATTCAGCCGCCATTATTTTCGGTAATGACGGCTGTTTTTTATATCTGTTTTTGTCTCTTTTTGCTTCTTCAATTCTTATCCATGGCAGCCAGCACCTTTTCACCCAGCGCCATGCCATCCAATCCCATGATCTTACGCAATTCTGCTACTGTAGCATGTGTCAGCTTCTCGGAATCTACGCCTGTGTAGAGATATTGTCCCTCATAGCCTGCCTGTTCCAGGGCAAAAGCCAGGTGCTCTCCGATGCTGCCCCGCTGAATCGCCTCCTCAGCAAACAGGATGATATCGTAAGCTGCCAGCTCCTCCACCAGCTTTTCCTCAATGGGATAGATCTGCAGCATCTGGTAACAATGGGCAGAAACGCCATGTTCTTTCAACCACTGGGCAGCATTTAATATTTCTTCCAGCTGACTGCCGTAGCTGACCAGCGCCACCTTTTTTCCGGCAATGGATGCCATGGCAGGCATCTCTCCGATCTGACGATAGGGTGCTCCATCACAACCTAATTCCTTTAGTCTGGCTGACTGACTGCCTCTGGCATAGCGAATGGCTCTGGGGCCTGTGGCATGGCTCATGCAAAAGCGCAAACAATACTGCAGCTCCTCATAATTAGCCGGAGACCAGGTAGGAATTCCTATCTGACTGAAGAAGGCAGGGTCATAGATGCCCTGATGGGTCTCTCCGTCTCCCGGCACCAGACCGGCCCGATCTACAGCAAAGAGCACCGGCTCCTTTAACAGATTCACATCATGAATAATCTGATCATAGGAGCGCTGCAGGAAGGTGGAGTAAATTGCCACTACCGGCAGCATTCCCTGACTGGCCAGACCTGCGGCAAAGGTCACCGCATGCTGCTCTGCCATCCCCACATCGAAGAATCTCTTTTTGTGGGCATGAGAAAAATATTGAAGACCTGTCCCATATTTCATGGCGGCAGTAATGGCACAGATCCGTTCATCCTCTTTGCCCAGCTCTGTAAGGGTCTGTCCAAAAACTTCCGAGAAGGATCTGGAGGACGTAGGAGCTTCCATATCCGGATCATCCAGTGCAAAGGCGGATACCCCATGGAACTGTCCCGGATTATTTTCTGCCGGATCGTAGCCCTTACCCTTTACCGTAACCGCATGAATAAATACCGGCTGGTTCAATAAAGAGGACTGGACATTCTGCAACAGATCTGTCATCAGACAGACGTCATTACCGTCTACCGGTCCCACATAGAGAAAGCCCATCTCCTCAAACATGGTGGACTTATAGATGGTCCGTCGCACTGTTTGTTTGGTGTGCTGCAATGCTTTTCTGGTAGGGGTGCCTACCACAGGAATGGAATCCAGGAAAGACTGCATGTTGACCTTGGCCTGGAAATAGTGAGGATCTGTCCTCAGATTGGTCAGATATCTGGCCATAGATCCTACATTTTTGGATATGGACATCTTATTGTCATTTAAGATAACAATCAGGTTGTCCAGATTACTGATATTATTTAAGCCTTCATAGACCATGCCTCCGGTAAAGGCTCCGTCTCCTATCACCGCTACTACTTTTCCTGCCTCTCCCTTAATCTTTTTGGCCTCTGCCATACCGATGGCCAGAGAGAGGGCTGTATTGCCATGGCCGCTGATAAAGGCATCATAAATGCTCTCATGGGGATTGGGGAAACCGGACAAACCTCCCAGCTTTCGCAGCGTGGCAAAGCCTTCCTTTCGTCCTGTCAATAATTTATGGGTATAACATTGATGTCCTACATCAAAAACAATCTGATCCACCGGTAAATTCATGGCTCTGTGAAGAGCTACCGTCAACTCAATGGCACCCAGGTTGGAAGCCAGATGTCCCCCTGTCTTGGAAACGCTCTCTAACAGAAAGCCGCGGATCTCCTCACACAAGGTTACCAGTTCTTCATTTTGTAATGTCTTCAGATCCTCCGGATCGTGGATCTGATTCAACAATGGTGTATGCATATTTCCTCCCTGTCCTTTGTATCCAAAGGTCTTCGGCATCATTATAGTATATTCCTTCCAAGTAGTCAAAGTTTTGAAATATTTTTAAGGTTTTTGTTAGGTTTCTGTAGGATTCTCGTGTTATGATGTAGACAGGATACATCCCATTTCGGGTAAGGAGGCTCCCTATGAAAGATGAAGAGATCATCGACCTCTACTGGAGGCGAGAAGAATCTGCGATTCAGGAAACCCATGCCAAATACGGCTCTTATTGTTATACCATTGCCAACCGTATTTTATATAATCATCAGGATTCTGAGGAATGTGTCAATGACACCTGGCTGCGCACCTGGAATGCTCTGCCTCCGGAACGTCCCGGATTTCTCCGTTCCTACTTAGCTAAGATCACTCGCAATCTGTCCCTGGACCGCTACCGTTCCAATACCAGTCAAAAGCGAGGTGGGGGGGAATTTCGGCTGGCCTTAGACGAGTTAGCCGAATGTGTAGCTGACACCAAAGATCTGGAAGATGAGCTGATGGCTCAGGAATTAAACACCATAATCCAGTCTTTTGTGAAAAGCCTGCCTCCCAGAGACGGGGATGTTTTTCTCCGCCGCTATTTCTACTTTGACAGCACCGGCGACATTGCCCGTCGCTACGGTCTGAAAGAAAGTAATGTTCTCATGATCCTGTCCCGTACCCGTTCCAAATTAAAAGCCTGTTTGACCAAGGAGGGATATCTGTTATGAAGCAAGAAGATTTATTAGCCGCCATAGGCTCTGTCAGTGAGAGTCGTCTTGATGCTACGGAAAAGAAGAAAAAATCTTTATTTCTTCGCAGACCTTTTTATACTCTGGCTGCCTGTCTTTGCATCCTCCTCATCTGTGCTCTGGCTGTGCCTTCTCTCTTCGGCCAGATCCATTATTCTGCTGACACTGCCGGCTCCGGTTTCACTGCCTCCAATCAAGTGGCCTCCCCGGAAACTGCTACC
The DNA here is from genome assembly GCA_964393285.1 of uncultured Lachnospiraceae bacterium. Taxonomy (GTDB): domain Bacteria; phylum Bacillota; class Clostridia; order Lachnospirales; family Lachnospiraceae; genus RGIG7193. The sequence continues at coordinate 8,582 of CAYMSZ010000026.1, forward strand.
GACGATCAAAGCAGCTCCCTTTCTTTTGGTCTGTTGACCGAAGGCTATGAAGTGTCCTCCTCTGAGGATATCGCAAATACTTCCTCCCGCAAGCTGATCACCACCATGTATCTGGTTCTGGAAGTCCAGGACTATGATCAGGTCATCTCCTGGGTAGAAGAACAGACTGCTGCCTGTGGCGGATACATCCAAAGCTCCTCCTCTTATGTGGACTACAAAGACTACCACCACGCCAACTACACCTTGCGGATTCCTGCCGACGATTTGTCTGCCTTCTCTGCCCAGGCCACTGCTGTCGGCAATGTGACCAGCTCCTCTACCGAGACTCAGAACATTACCCTGACCTATGTAGATCTGGAAAATCAAGTGGCCTCTCTCCAGATAGAGCAAAACCGGCTCCTGGCTCTCTTAGAAGAAGCGGAGACCCTGTCTGATATTCTGGAAATTGAAGACCGTCTCTCCACTGTCCGCTATCAGCTGGAATCCTATCAGTCCACTCTCCTGCTCTATGACAACCAGGTTACCTACAGCACTCTGGAGTTATCCATTGATCAGGTAGACGCTTACACAGAGTCTGCGCCTGTGACCCTGGGAGACCGAATCCGTACCGGCTTTTTCAACAATCTGACCATGCTGGGAGAAAATGCCACCAACCTGTTCGTATTCTTCTGCTCTGCCTTGCCTACTCTGGTAGTGATAGGAGTCCTTCTGGGGGTGGTGATCCTCATTATAAAAAAGATATCAAAAAAGCGGGATCCCCGGTAAAATTTCTATTGACAAATGCCAAAGAGAAGAGTATCCTATGGATAAATAAGAAATCCCACTAAAACAGTAGGATTTCCATTCAAGACATAAATACGAATCGGAAGGAGTACACTGATATGAAGAAGCTGCATACAAACGTAATGGCAAATATGTGTTGTTGTACCGTTGTATGGAATGAATACAGCTTTTCTTCATATACCCTGTGATACTGCCCGCAACACGTTTTTTTTGAGCAGATACCCTGTGGTATCTGCTCTTTTTTTATCATCTAATTTTTGATCATAACCCATAGCTATGGGATCTTAAGGAGGACTTCATCATGAGCGAAGTAAAGAACAGCGTTTTGGAACTCATCGGCAACACCCCCATCGTCAAAGTCAGCCGCTATGCAAAAGCTGCCGGTGTAGATGATGCTACTATCCTGGCTAAGCTGGAATACCTGAACCCGGCCGGCTCCGTAAAGGACAGAATTGCCCTGGCTATGATTCAGGATGCGGAAGATCAGGGTCTGTTGAAGCCTGGCGCCACCATTATCGAGCCCACCAGCGGAAATACCGGTATTGGTCTGGCTGCTGTGGCCACTGCCAGAGGCTATCATGCGATTCTGACTCTGCCGGAGACCATGAGCGTAGAGAGACGGACCATGTTGGCTGCTTATGGTGCAGAGCTGGTTCTGACAGAAGGTGCAAAAGGCATGAAGGGTGCCATCGAAAAGGCCGATGAGCTTCACGCTTCTATCCCCGGCTCCGTGATTTTAGGACAGTTTGTCAATCCGGCTAACCCTAAGGTTCACAGAGAAACCACCGGTCCGGAGATCTGGAAACAGACCGATGGTCAGGTTGATATTTTCATTGCCGGTGTAGGCACCGGTGGTACCATTACCGGCGTCGGTGAATATCTGAAGTCCCAGAATCCTGATGTAAAGGTAGTGGCTGTAGAGCCTGCTTCCAGCCCGGTACTTTCTACCGGCAAAGGCGGTCCTCACAAAATCCAGGGCATCGGTGCCGGCTTCGTTCCTCAGGTGCTGAACACTGCTGTTTATGACGAAATCATTCCGATTGAGAACGAGGATGCTTTCGCAGAAGGCAAGCGGTTTGGCCGCAGTGAAGGCATTCTGGTAGGTATCTCCTCCGGTGCTGCCTTAAAGGCTGCTACCATTCTGGCTCAGAGACCGGAAAATAAGGGAAAGAATATCGTTGTGCTGCTTCCGGACTCCGGAGATCGCTACCTTTCCACCCCTCTTTTCCAGTAAATTTTATTACAATGTTTTTCTTAGGAGGTTTATCGCATGAGCAATTTAATGGAACAGGAGATTGACGGCATCGTAAGTTCCATCATTCAGGATTATACGGGGGAGCGTTCCATTGATAAGGTGGATCTGTTTCATCAGCCGGACCATCCGGTGATCATTTCCCTGGTGGATAAACTGTTCCAGATCGCTTATCTGGGCTATTACAGGGATCAGCAGGAATCCTTTAAGATCTACAATATGAACAGCAAGCTGACCCTCCTAATCGAGGATGTGGCCTACCAGTTGAATAAGCAGCTGGTTCTGGCCCTCCATTTCGCACCGGAGTATGCTGCAACCTCTGATGAAATCATTGAAGAAAAAGCCACTGAGATTTGCGTAGCTTTTTTGAAAAAGATCCCGAAAATCAGAGAATATCTGGAGACAGATCTGCAGGCTGCCTTTGACGGTGATCCGGCTACCGGCTATAAGGAGGATATCATCCTCTCTTATCCCGGCTTCTATGCCATTACCGTCAATCGCATGGCTCACGAGCTGTTTCTCCTGGGAGTTCCTCTGATTCCCCGGATCATGACTGAATATGCTCATAGTAAGACAGGTATCGACATCCATCCCGGTGCCACTATCGGTAAATATTTCTTCATCGATCACGGCACCGGGGTGGTGATCGGTGAGACCACCACCATCGGAGACTATGTAAAGATTTATCAGGGCGTAACCTTAGGTGCTCTTTCCACCAGAGGAGGTCAGCTCCTGCGAGGTACCAAGCGTCACCCTACCATAGAAGATAACGTGACGATCTATTCCGGTGCCTCCATTCTGGGAGGAGAAACGGTCATCGGCAGAGATTCCGTCATTGGCAGTAATGCCTTTATCACTCGCTCCATCGCTCCCGGTACCAGAGTCAGCATCAAAAACCAGGAATTGATTCTGAAATCCGGCCATAAGGAGATGCTAAAGGAGCAAACTCTGGGGCAGGATGATTCCTGGTTTTATGTGATATGATGGTCTCTGGCTCAAATGCTTTTAGCAGATTTCTGCGCCGGCAGGCATTGCCTTTTCCGGTGTCATTAATGCCAGATTGCCCTCTGCATCCTCTGCGCACAGAAGCATTCCTTCACTCTCCACACCGGCGATGGTTCTGGGTGCCAGGTTTACCAGAACCATAACCTTCTTTCCTACCATCTCATCGGCACTGTAATGCTGTTTGATGCCGGATACGATCTGCTTCACCTGGGAACCGATCTTGACCTGAGAGCACAGAAGCTTTTTGGACTTCTTTACTTCCTCGCAGGCGATGATCTCGCCTACCTGGAACTGAAGTTTGGCAAAATCATCATAGCTGATGGTTTCCTTCGCCTCTATATCTATGGTTTCCTCTTCTGAAACAGAAGCCTCCTGGGGGGCAGGCTCTGCCCCTGCTTCTTTGGCAGCCTCTGCCGCCTGAGCTGTCTGGATGGCCTCTACCTTCTCCAGCACCTCGTTGATATCCTGACGGGCAAAAAGAATCTCAGGCTGGTCAGTAACCTTGCCTTCTCCGTACAAACCATACTCCTGCATTTCTTCCAGAGAACGCTTCTGTCCGCCTAACTGGGCCAGAATCTTTTCTGATGTTTCCGGCATAAAGGAATACAGCAGACTGGCACCCATGCAGATGCTCTCAACCAGGTTATACATAACGGTAGCCAATCGATCTTTCTTGGTCTCGTCCTTTGCCAATGCCCAGGGCATCGTCTCATCAATATATTTGTTGCAGCGCTTAAACAGGGTGAAGATCTCTGTGATGGCATCTGCTACACGAAGCTCATTCATCTTGGCATCTACCTTCTTGACTGTCTCCAGTGCCACAGTCTTTAATTCCTCATCTACCGGCTCTGCCACGCCTGCGTTTCTCACTACCCCGCCAAAATACTTATTGGACATGGATACGGTACGATTTACCAGGTTACCAAGCACATTAGCCAGATCTCCATTTAACCGTTCTACCATCAGCTCCCAGGTGATGACGCCGTCATTTTCAAAAGGCATTTCATGGAGTACAAAGTAGCGAACGGCATCTACGCCGAAGAGATTTACCAGATCATCTGCATAAATTACGTTGCCTACAGACTTACTCATCTTGCCATCCCCTCGCAGCAGCCAGGGGTGTCCGAATACCTGTTTCGGCAGAGGCAGCTCCAGAGACATCAGGAAAATCG
>CAYMSZ010000027.1:0-8617 GCA_964393285.1 uncultured Lachnospiraceae bacterium
TCCACAGTCCGGACAAAATTGGTCGCGTCCACCAAAGACTCATGGGTACCGGTATCCAGCCAGGTAAAGCCCTGGCCTAAGAGAGTTACCTCCAGCTCTCCGGCTTCCAGATAGATCCGGTTCAGGTCTGTGATCTCCAGCTCTCCTCTGGGGGAAGGCTTCAGACTCCTGGCATATTCTACCACCCGGTTATCATAGAAATACAGACCGGTCACACAGTAGTTTGACTTGGGATGCTCCGGCTTTTCCTCGATGGAAACAGCCTTTCCCTGGTCATCAAATTCTACAATGCCAAATCGCTCCGGGTCCTCTACATAATAGCCAAAGACAGTAGCACCGGAGGGTTTTGCGGCAGCTTCCCGCAGACGCTTGGTCAGACCGTGTCCATGGAAGATATTATCTCCTAACACCATGGCTACGCTATCCTCTCCGATAAAGTCTGCGCCAATGATAAACGCCTGGGCCAATCCGTCAGGACTGGGCTGCACAGCATAGGACAGACTGACGCCAAACTGGTGACCGTCTCCTAACAGGTCCTGAAACCTGGGGGTATCACTGGGTGTGGAAATGATCAAAATCTCCTGAATTCCTGCTTGCATGAGAACAGACAGGGGATAATAGATCATAGGTTTATCATAAATAGGAAGTAATTGCTTGGATGTTACCTTGGTCAGCGGATACAGCCTGGTTCCACTGCCTCCGGCCAGAATAATTCCCTTCATAAAGGAACCTCCTTCATTCATCATTCTCTGCACATGATAACATAGTGCCATTTTTTTTGCAACAAGTAGAAAACAGAGAAGAATCCTGAATATGGCTTTAAAAAAAAGCGGGGAGAATATTGTCAATGTTTTTTCTTTATGCTAAACTTAGCTAGTTATAGAAACCGTGAGGTAAATGCATGAATATTCAAACAATTATAGAAGAAATCCAAAACGGCAGAATTCACACTCCTGCCTATCTTTTTGATATGGATCTGCTTCGCAATAAGGTAAGCACCATTACCGAAATTCTGGGCGACACAGCGAAGCTTTGCTATGCCATTAAGGCAAATCCTTTTTTGATTCAGCCCATAGACCATATGGTACCCAAATATGAGGTATGCTCTCCCGGAGAATTGGAAATCTGCAAAAGTGCCGGTATCGACATGACAAAGATCGTTTTTTCCGGCATCAATAAGACTGCTGAAAGCATTGAAACCGCTGCTTCCTACGGCGTAGGGGTTATGACTGCCGAGTCTCTGGAGCAGTTTCGTCTGATTGCTGCCTGTGCAGCCGCCAGAAACCAGGTCATCACCGTAATGCCCCGTCTCACCAACGGGTCTCAGTTCGGTGTCAATGAGGAAGATATCGAGGAGCTTATCGCACATCGAGAGGAGTACCCTCTCATCCACATTCCCGGTATTCAGTATTTTACCGGAACCCAGAAAAAGAAAGCCGATCATATCATCGAAGAGCTGGATTACCTGGATGCCTTCTGTTCTCATCTGCAGAAGGATTACCACTTTGTGATGGAGCAGTTTGAATACGGAACCGGTCTGTGGGTACCTTATTTTACTACAGATTCTTTCGAAGACGAGTACAAGGATCTCATTCGTGTCCGGGATTATTTTGCTGCGAAGCAGTATCCTTACGAAATCATTTTGGAAATGGGTCGCTACCCGGCAGCTTCCTGTGGCTACTTTGTCACCAAAGCTGTGGATTGCAAATGCAATAAGGGTGCCAACTACTGCATCATCGACGGCGGTATCCACCATATCAGCTATTATGGTCAGAATATGGCGCTGAAGACTCCCATTATTCAACATATTCCTATGCATGAGCAAGCCCAGACAGAAGAGGAAAAATGGATGCTGTGCGGCTCTCTTTGCACCTTCAATGATGTGGTGGCTCGCAACCTGCCTTTGCAGGATCTCCAGATCGGTGATTACCTGCTCTTTTACAACATCGGAGCCTACGCAGTGACAGAGGGCGGCTATCTGTTTTTGAGCCGGGATCTGCCTACCATCTATACAGGAAGTAGCGAGGATGGCTTGCAGGTGATTCGGGAGGGACTTCCTACCTATCCCACCAACACACCCCATTATAACTGATGGGGACTGGCTTTTTGTGCAAGCACAAAGCTTTTGTTTTTCGATTATAAACAATGAATTACTCGTATGATTTACGAATTGTTCCGTTGCTACGCAATCTACGCTCCGCTTCGGTCGGTGCTAAACGGACATCCACCGGATGTCCAACACCTCACAATTCTGCCATCATTCGGAATGGAGATGATAAATTATGACAACTTCCCGCACCGGCAGCCAATCTGCCTCATACAGCAGTTCTGCTTCTCGCAGTCATTCTACTTCCCGCAGTCGTTCTGCTTCCGGCAGCCGCTCTGCTTCCGGCCGTAGCAGTTCTACTTCCTCCGGTCGGTCTACCAACCGAAGAAGTTCTTCCCACGGCACAGGTCCCAGAGGCCGCAGAAGACGCAGAAGGAGACGCAAGATTGCACTACTGGTTTTCTCTGCTTTTCTGACCTTACTTCTGGCCTTCGGCATCATTGCCGCTATCTACTTTGGCCGCAGAGTTCGTTCCTCTGTGACAGTAGAGGCCGGAGATTCCTTCAGTGCCGCTGACCTGCTGCGCTATCAAAAGGATAAAGAACGGTACGGCTCCCTGGATACCGGCGTGGACACTTCCGTCCCCGGTTCTTATAAGGTAGTCCTGGAGATGAGTCCCTTTAAGGGTCGCTCCACCGTTACCGTTGTAGATACGCAAAAGCCTATCGCCCGGGTTCAGGATGTGACTGCCTGGTACGGCAGTGAAGTCTCCCCGGAGGATTTTGTAGTAGAAATACAGGATGCTACTGCTGTTACCGTAACCTTTAACGGTACCCAGCCGGATCTGAATACCATCGGTACCCAGACCATTACCCTGCTCTTCACCGACGCCGCAGGCAACTTCTCTGCACAGAGTGCTGTGCTGACGGTCAGCGGTGCCAAGAATCAGGTGGAAATCTATATGGGCGAGGAAATGCCTGCTGCTACAGATTTCCTTTCAGCGGAATTTCTTTCCATCCTGGCAGATCAGGGTATCACAGAAGAGAACATCTCTTTTGCCGACTCTTCTGCAGAAGAAATTGACACCAAAGTCTGCGGTACCTATCCCATTGCCATTCAGGCCGGCAGCGAAACTTTGTCCTCCTCTCTGGTGATTCTGGATAATGTAGCTCCTGTGGTCTATGCCGATGACATTCATGTCATCGTAGGAGACACCGTAGCTTACAAAAAAGCCATCAGTGCCTATGACAATCAGGATTCTGAGGAAGATCTGACTATGGAAATCAACCGAGACGGGGTAGACTTAAATACAGAGGGTGAATATCCTTATTCCGTTACGGTAACAGATTTAAGCGGCAACACTGCCACGGCAACCGGTACCGTCTATGTACTGCCGGTAGGTTCTGAGGTAGCCGATATTGATGAAGTAAACCAGCTGGCTGATGAGATTCTGGCTGAGATCCTTACCGATGATATGACCCAGATGGAAAAGCTTCGGGCTATCTACAAGTGGGTTCGGGCCAATACCAGCTACTCCGGTCATGCCCAGGAGGAGGACTATACTCTGGGCGCCTATGAAGGCTTTACCAAGCACACCGGAGACTGCTTCACCTATGCGGCTCAGGCTAAGTTTTTGCTGACCCGGGCCGGTATTGAAAACATTGATGTGGTAAAGGTAGTTCCCGAAGGCTCCACGGATATTCCTACCCATTTCTGGAATCTGGTGAATATCGGCGAAGGCTGGTATCATCTGGACTGCACCCCCAGAAAAGACGGTTCCACCTTCTTCTATCTGACAGATGCTGAGTTAGCCGCTTATTCCGACTCTCATAACGGAACCCATAATTTCGACCACAGCTTATATCCTGACATCCAGTAATGCAGGAAGGAATGAGGTATACTATGCAAACAAATATTTTGGAATATCTGGATCACTCCGCTGTGCGGGTTCCGGACAAGCTGGCTTTCGGCGGTGTCAAAGAAGAGGACGGTGTTACCTTCCGTCAGCTTCATGAGCGCAGTCAGGCCATTGGAAGCTTTCTCCAGCATCAGGGTCTGTTTCGGGAGCCTGTCGTTGTATTTATGAATCGTCACCCCAGTGCAGTAGTGGCCTTTATGGGAGCGCTCCAGGCAGGCTGCTACTATGTTCCCATTGATGAAGAAATGCCCCGTATCCGTATCGATCTGATTTTAAAGAATCTTCATCCTCGGGTTATCCTTTGTGACCCCACCACCATAGAGACTGCAAAAACCTTTGATTTTGACGGTTCCCTTTGGCTCTACGAAGATTTGCTGGAAACCCCTGTAGACCAGGAGGCGCTGTCCCAGGTTCGCAGTCAGGTCATCGACACCGATCCGGTCTATGTATTCTTTACCTCCGGCTCCACTGGCATCCCGAAGGGAGTCGCCGGTTGCCACAGAGCTCTGATCAATTACATTGAACAGTTGTCCACTGTGCTGGATTTCAATGAGGACACCGTGTTTGCCAATCAGACACCCCTCTATTTTGATGCCAGCCTGAAGGACATCTTTCCTACCTTGAAATTTGGTGCCACCGCTTACATCATGCCTAAGAGCATGTTTAAGTTCCCCATGCAGACATTGGAATTTCTGGAAAGTCACCAGATCAATACCCTGTGCTGGGTGGTATCGGCACTGACTATGCTGTCTGCCTTCGGTGCTCTGACAGAGATGCCGCCGACTCATTTAAAAACCGTAGCCTTTGTAGGAGAAGTTTTCCCTATTAAGCAGTTCAATATCTGGAAACGCACCCTGCCGGATACCCGTTTTATCAACCTGTATGGCCCTACAGAGGGCACCGGTGTCTGCTGCTACTATCCTGTAGAGCGGGAATTTGGTCTGGATGAGGTGATTCCCATCGGAAAGCCTTTTCCCAATACCGATGTTTTTCTGCTGACGGATCAGAATACCCTGGCTACCGGGGAAGAGCAGGGTGAGATCTGCATTCGAGGCACTGCCGTTTCTCTGGGTTATATCAACGATCCGGAGCGTACTGCCTCTGCTTTTGTACAAAATCCTCTGAACTCCTCCTGGCCGGAATGGATCTACCGCACCGGCGATATCGGTCGTTACAATACCAGGGGAGAACTGGTTTTTGTATCCCGGAAGGATTTCCAGATCAAGCATATGGGACATCGGATCGAGCTGGGAGAGATCGAGGCCAATGTAAATATGCTGGATGCCATTAAGAGCTCCGGCTGTATCTACGACCAGGAAAAGGGAAAAATCGTCCTGTTCTATGTAGGAGATATCAGCGAAAAGGAGCTGATGCAGGATCTGAAGCAGAAATTGCAGCGCTATATGCTGCCCAATACCATCAAGCAACTGGAGGCCATGCCTCTTACTGCCACCGGTAAAATCAACCGCGTGTTATTAAAAGAAAATTATTTGAAGGAAAGGAAAAACTAAACATGGATACTTTACTGGAAATTTTAACTGACTTACACCCCGATGTAGATTTTGAGACCTGCGATACCCTCATTGATGATGAGATCCTGGATTCTTTCGATATCGTTTCTCTCATTGCTGAGATTAACAACGAGTTCGATGTAACAATTTCTGCCAAAGATATCATTCCGGATAATTTCAATTCTGCCAAGGCTCTGTGGGCATTGATTGAGCGTCTGGAGGATGAGGAGTAAGCTATGTCCATTACTACCTACAGTTTTCTGGGTTTTGCCCTGATACTGTTCGTTCTGTATTATCTGATTCCGAAAAAATATCAGTGGGTTCTGCTGCTGGTGGCCAGTTACCTGTTTTATGCCTACTCCGGTGTAAAATATCTGGGCTATATTCTGGCCACCACCATCAGTTCCTATTTCTGTGCCAGAAGAATCTCCGATCTGAAGGTCCATCAGGATCTGTTTTTGAAAGAAAACAAGGCTCTTTTGGACCGGGAGGAAAAGAAGTCCTACAAAGCCAATATCAAGAAACGCCAGAAGCGTTACCTGGTGCTGGCTCTTCTTTTTAACTTCGGTATTCTGGCTGTCATCAAGTATGGAAATTTCCTGGTAACCAATGCAGCGGCACTGGTGGGTATCCACAGAGAGGGCGCTTTCTTCCGTCTGGCTCTGCCCTTGGGTATCTCCTTTTACACATTCCAGACTGCCGGTTATCTCATTGATCTGTACCGGGGCGAATATGAGGCAGAAAAGAACTTTTTTAAGTATGCTCTCTTCGTTTCCTACTTTCCTCAGCTGATCCAGGGTCCTATCAGCCGGTTTGCCGCTCTGTCCAAGGATCTCTATGGCGAGCATTCCCTGGACTGGCAGCAGGTATCCTTCGGTCTTCAGCGAATGCTCTACGGTTATTTCAAAAAGCTGGTCATTGCCGACCGGATCATGGTAGGTCTGTCTACCATTTCCGGAGATGTGGACACCTACGGCGGTGCCTATGTGCTGGCCGGCATCGTTTTCTACATGATTGACCTGTACATGGATTTCTCCGGCGGCATTGATATCATCATGGGTCTGTCCCAGGCTTTGGGAATTTCTCTGCCGGAAAACTTCAAACGGCCTTATTTTGCCACCTCCCTGAAGGAATATTGGCATCGCTGGCATATCAGCCTGTGCAACTGGTTTAAAGATTATTTGTTCTATCCTATTTCCACCAGTCCTGCACTCTTAAATCAGGCCAGAAAATTAAAAGCGGCCGGTCACGAGGCTCTGTCCAGACGGTTGACGGTATACATCGGCAACCTGGTGGTATGGTTGGTCACAGGTATCTGGCACGGCGCCTCCTGGAATTTTGTGGTCTGGGGTCTGTTAAACGGCTTTTTCCTGCTGTTGGCCCAGGAGATGGAACCGGTGAATCGAAAATTCTATGATCGGTTTCCCAGATTGAAGGACAGTTCCCTGTGGACCTTGTTCCGGACTGTGCGGACCTTCCTCTTTGTAGGTGTTCTGTGCATGTTTGACTACTATGCCAGCGTAGGTACCGTAGGACGGGCTCTGGTGCATCTGTTCTCTCAGTTCCACCTGTCTACCCTGTACGACGGCAGCCTGCTGTTGTTAGGCCTCAGTACCACAGACTATATTATCCTGCTGTTATCCTTGCTGTTAGTCTTTCTGGTCAGCCTGTTCCAGGAAAAGGGATTGGCGATTCGGGAAGCCGTGGCAACCTTTGCCTTCCCGGTGCGGTTTATCATCTGGTACGGTCTGTTTTTAGCCGTAATTCTCTTTGGTGCCTACGGCATCGGCTATGATGCGGCTGCCTTTATTTACAATCAGTTTTAAGGAGGAGTTCAGATGAAATTACGTTCCGTAGAAGATTATTCTGATACCCCTAGCGGAAAAGGCAGTGACGGCTTTTCCGATTTTGAAAATGTTGCGTTAGATTCCCGTGAGTCAGAGAAGAAAAATACCCGTTCCTCTCACTCCAAGGGAGCAATCATCGGTGTGGTTCTTACCTGCCTGTTCCTCATTGCCAGCCTCTATCTTCTGCAGAGACTGGTCATGCCTAAGTATGAGGGTGATGTCATAGACGGTAACCTGATCGGGGAATACTATCAGGTGGAAAAAAAGGATCATGACGTGATTTTTCTGGGAGACTGTGAAGTCTATGAGAATTTTTCTCCCCAGGTTCTGTGGGATGAATTTGGTATCAACAGCTATATCCGCGGCAGTGCCCAACAGCTGGTAAGCCAGTCTTACTATCTGTTAGAGGATACCTTGAAATACGAAACTCCCGATGTGGTGGTATTCAGTGTGCTGGCTGTGGCTCTCAATGAGCCTGCCAAGGAATCCTATAACCGGATGACTCTGGATGGTATGAAGTGGTCTTTTTCTAAGCTTCATGCGATCCAGGCTTCCATGACAGAGGAGGAAAGCCTGTTAGATTATATCTTTCCTCTCCTTCGGTATCACTCTCGTATTACAGAGCTGACTTCCGATGATTTTACTTATCTCTTTCACAGGGATCTGGTTTCCCACAATGGATATTATATGAGAGTGGATACCAAAGCGGCTGAGAATGTGCCTACCGGCAAGCCTCTGGCTGACTACACCCTGGATGAGACTCAGCTGTACTGGCTGGATCGAATTCGTACTCTCTGTGAGGAGAATGGCATTCAGCTTATGTTAGTGAAAGCTCCCAGTGTCTATCCGTACTGGTATGATGAGTGGGATGATCAGATCATGGAATATGCCGATGCCCATAATCTGACCTATGTGAATCTGTTGGATTTGGCAGATACCATTGGTCTGGATTATACCACTGATACCTATGATGCAGGTCTTCATTTGAATCTGTCCGGTGCGGAAAAGTTAAGTTCTTATTTTGGCGTTCTTCTTCAGGAGACTTACGGATTGGAGGATCGTCATGATGAGGATTGGCTGGTGGAGCTGTGGCAGAAGAATGCTATGTTCTATCGGGAGGATATGCGAGAGCAGATGGGGCAGTAGCGGTTGAAGTGCAAGTAAATATGCCCTGTAAAACACGACGATTGAAAAGTGCAAGTAAATATGCCCCGCAAAACACGCTGAACAACCAGCGAATCGTTTTGCGGGGCATATTTTACTTGCGTTTAGTTACGCCATGTATTTTGCAAGG
>CAYMSZ010000027.1:8717-12320 GCA_964393285.1 uncultured Lachnospiraceae bacterium
ATTTCGTCTCCTTCCAGGATGAACTGGAGCTGAATGGTGCCGCTTACATAGGTGTAGGCGCTGCCATTTTCGGTGTAGTTGCTGCCGTAGGCTGCTGTGATGTCATCGGCTGTGCCGCCTAAGTATACGCCTTCGTCGGTGGGGGTCAGGTCATCTTTGATGAGGATGCTGGTGATCTCATTGACACCGTTCTCATTGGGTACCGTCTGTATCTCGATGCTGCCGTAAGTGAAGGTGTAGTCGGTTCCTTCTCCGGCGCAGCTGGGAGCTTCAAAGGTGGTGTCTGCTTCGCCGATGGCTGTTAACATGGCTTCCTGCTCCATGCCGGGGGTTACCTTACTTCCATTGATGGTGATGCTGTATCCACCGGTTGTTACAGAGGGAGTATTGTTTTCCACTGCAGCGGGAGTGGTTTCCTCCGTCTTCTGATTGTCTCCTCCGCCGCAGCCTGCTAACATTGCTGCAGCCATGCTCATGGTTAGCGCCAAAGCGATCCAATTTTTCTTCATGATTGTCTCCTGTTCTACTATGAGGGGCACGACTCACCTGCCTCATCATATCTTACTTTTATTTTCTTTTGCTGTCTATGACAGCTCGGACATAGCTTACCTCATAATTTCTCTGAAATCAAGAGATTTTCCGATTTTGTATCGGTTCCTTATCGTGAAAAATTTATTTCCACTTCAATTTATTTCCACTTCAGCTTTGTATTCGTTCAGAGATGCCAGTTGCCTTTTCGTTCTGGTTTGCATGAGTACAAGGGATGTCCTTATTTTGATTCCGTTCAGCAGCCTGCTACTGTGACACCCTGGATTCTTACCAGGGCCGGTCCTTCATATCTCCGATTTCGGTAGGTTTCCTTGGAGAATATAAGATTTTTCTGAGCTTCTGTCAGATTCCCGCTGACGGAGCCGCCGGTTACCGGCGTTACCGTTTTGCCATCGTACAGGTAGGCCAGACGGATTTCTCCGCCAAAGAAGCCATTCATAGGGTTTATCTCCAATGCGGAGAAGCTTTCCACCTGCAGGTAGGGTGCTTCTTTTAATTCTGCTTCTGTCCGGGTTCCGTTTTCCAGACGGCTTCCGCCAAATACACCTGTGGGTCGTACTCCCATGTAAGCGGAATATCTGGCATCTCCATGTACATTTTCCAGGATACCTTCCCGGATAAGGGGCAGTTCTTTCATCCGAATTCCTTCGCCGGAATAGGGTTCCATGGCTGTCACTGTAAGATTCAGCTTTTCTCCCTGGATTTCCTCTCCCTGGACCTGGGCTCCTACCTGATAGGAAGAATACCCGGGATAAATCATGGCAAGATTGGCCCGACTGGCATAGATTTCCATCAGCTGCCCGATGTCGCTGCCATGAAGCAGAATATCATAGGTTCCGCTTGCCGGGGCTTTTACCGCATGGGCTCTGGCGCATACACCCTCCAGTGCCTCCACAGCGTCCTGATATAAGTCTTTTTCATTCATGCCATCGTAGGAAAAGGAATGGTACTGTTCCACATCCTGTGGTTTCTTACATTGTACAATGTATTCTCCACTGATCTCCGTCATTTGATAGCTGACATGAATTCCCTCTGAATTTTGGATAGATACCTGCTTTCTGGTTACGAAAAACTCTGCCGTATTGATAAAGGCATCCTCTCTATTGTCTGCCTGATACAATGCTTTGGCATACCGATTGGCAATCTCTGTCAGAGGAAGCGTATCGATTTCCTTATGCGTGCTCTCTATACTGATTCCTGCACCCGTACCAGCTTCTGTCTTTTCCAGGACAGTATGTTCAGGGTTTTCTGTGTCCATACCGGCTTCTGCCTTTCCCGGGAGGGGATATGCAGGATTCTTTACAAAGGATGCTGCGTAGTAGGCTTCTGCCAGCTTTTTCTCTATGTCCTTTTCTTCCATTTCCGGGAAGATGGTTACATTGGAAAGACCTCTCATGGGTTTTCCTTCTGCCTCAAAATCCCGATATACGGAGACCTCATACTGCTCTGTTTCCTTGGTGCGTCGCAAATCCAGGTCTCTGCGGATATAATACAGCTCTGCTCCTTCCGTTATCGTCTGGCGAATGCTGTACACAGAGATTTTTTCTTTTTCCAATGCCTGTTGAATACGTTCTATCATTTGGCACACCTCCTAACCCAATCGAATCCGTGCTTTGATGCAAGGTCCACCCAGGGATACCTTGACCCATTCTTTGTGTCCCTTGCCACACATACCTGTGCCGGATAATTCTAGTTCCTCTGACATCATGGAAATGGATTTCAGCAGATCCGGTACATATCCGGTCATAACAACAGGAGAGAAGGTGCGGCCGGTAAACTTTCCGTCCTTGATCTCTCTGGCTAGTTCAACCATGCACTGAATCCCCCAGTTTTTGGGGTCTTCCATGCCGCCGCCGGCACAATCCAGCAAAAATCCGTAGGAGATGGATGCAATCATGTCTTCCAGACGGTCTGTACCCGGTTCAAAATAGGTATTGGTCATTCTGGTGTAGGCTTTCCTCTCTGCACTCTGCCTGCGTCCGTTTCCTGTGGGAGACACGCCCAGAGACATGGCTGCCTGGGCATCGCAGATGCCTTGTTTCAGGATACCATGGTCGATGATAACCGTATCCTGAGCCAGGGTTCCTTCGTCATCAAAGAAGAAGGAGGCTGTCTGACTGGCTGCTGCCGCGCCATCGTGCATGGTGACCAGAGGAGAGGCCACATATTCTCCTATGTATTCCTTTGCCAATGCCCGATCCTTTACGAACATATCCATCTCCACTCCATGGCCAAAGGCCTCGTGAACAATAAGGCCCGTCACATCCGGGGTACAGATACAGTCATACTCTCCCGGAATCATAGGCTCACTGATTAACAGCAGATGGAGCTGCTCCAATGCCTTGGGTATCTGTGCCTCCAGACCCTTTAGAATCTCCAATCCGGCATCTCCGGATACAGAGGCACTGGACTCCATCACTTCGTTTTCCCGAAGCGCCATGGGATAAAATCCTCCTGTGCTCCACATTACATTTTGTTCCATATCCTTATTGGGAGAGAGGAATAGCTTGTGATAGATCTGATAGCTAAATCTTACGCTGCAGTCAAAAAGAATCTCATCAGCCGCCAGAACCTGGTTTCGCAGGGTAGAAAGCTGATCCATAATTTCTCCGTCACTGACCTCCATGGGGTTGATTTCGAACTGAGTGCTTTTAGAAAAGGTAAGCTTCTCCTCCGGGATAACGGGGAATTTACGAACTCCCAGTCCTTCCGGCATATGCTCCTTCCAGGGCATGAGATTCTGGCCAATGTGGGCTACAATGTCCGAAAGCTTATCCTCTGTCAATTGATTAAAGGTGTACTCGCCATAGCTTTCTCCGTCATACACCTTTACCACATAGCTCATTTCCGTATAGACCCCGGTCTCGCCAATGTTGATTCCGCTTTTGGCGATGCTGTAGCTCTTTCCTACAGAATCCACAGCCAGCACCGATGCATAAGAATAGCTCTGCAGCAGTTGCTTCAGCAATTTTTCACACAGAGGTTTTTTCTCTGTTAAATGTTTCGATGATGCCAATTCCATATCTCTCCTCCTCGTATCAGTTATCTAACTCA
>CAYMSZ010000028.1:0-9213 GCA_964393285.1 uncultured Lachnospiraceae bacterium
ATTATATACTAACATAAAAACGAGGGTCTACACAACTATGAATATTAAAAAAGCGGATACTTCCTCAGATGAAAGGGGATATTTGCAGATTCAGGCCGTTTCTGCCGCCAATCGTTTTCCTGTAAAGGATGCGGCTGTCACCATTTCTTCCAGGGAAGAACCGGATCGGATTCTGGAGAAATTTCAAACCGATCTTTCCGGTCAGTCGGAGGAGATTTCCCTTTCCACACCTCCCCTGGCCTACAGTATGGAACCGGATGAACCCAGGCCCTACTCTGAATATGATGTCCACATTGAAGCAAAAGGATACGAGCCCCTGGATATTCAGGGAGTGGAGGTTTTGCCGGGAGAGCTGTCCATCCAGCCTGCTTCCCTGCGTCCTCTGGACCTGGGTCCTTCTCCCAACGATACCATTCTGATTCCGGATCATACCCTCTACGGAACCTATCCCCCTAAGATTGCAGAGCCGGAGATTAAGACCATTCAAAGCAGCGGAGAAATCGTCTTAAGTCGGGTGGTGGTACCGGAAACGATTATTGTCCATGACGGAACTCCCTCCAATACCAGTGCCAAGGACTACTATGTTTCCTACAGGGATTACATCAAAAATGTAGCTTCCAGTGAGATCTACGCCACCTGGCCTCAGGAGACTATCACTGCCAATATACTGGCCATTATGTCCTTTACCTTAAACCGGGTCTACACAGAGTTTTATCGAAACCGGGGCTATGATTTTACCATTACCTCCTCCACTGCCTACGATCACAAATGGATTTACGGGCGAAACTACTATGAAGAAATTTCCGCCACTGTAGACGAGATTTTTGCCAATTACCTGTCCCGCCCTGATGTCAAGCAGCCGATTCTGACCCAATACTGTGACGGCAATCGAGTCAGCTGTCCCAACTGGATGTCCCAGTGGGGTTCCAAATCTCTGGGAGACCAGGGATACACAGCCATTGAGATTCTCCGTTATTATTATGGTGATACCATCTATATCAATGATGCAGAAATCATCTCCGGTATTCCTGCTTCCTATCCCGGTGATCTTTCTATCGGCTCTCAGGGGAGTAAGGTCAGTCAGCTTCAGGAACAGCTGAACACCATTGCCTCGGCCTACCCTGCTATCCCTACGATCTCTGTAGACGGCATCTATGGGGAAAAGACTGCCAACGCCGTCAAGGTGTTTCAATCTGTCTTCGGCTTGTCCCAGACCGGCACCGTAGATTACAGCACCTGGTACAAAATATCGGAAATCTATGTAGGAGTCTCCCGGATTGCGGAGCTCAATCCCTAGATACGAATTTCTTCATAGCAAAAGAGGATGTCACCTGAGTGACATCCTCACATTGATTCTTTTCTTATCTTTTCTTCTGCAGGAACTTAGGAACCTCGATGCTCTTCGTCTCTACATTGCTCTTCCAGGTAGGAATGCTGGTATCAGAAGTCGTGTAAGAGGTCTTAGGCTTGGCCTCCTGGGTAGCACCGGTAGCTGTGGTGGAGGTCTTTACCTTAGGCTGATAGTTGAAACCTGCCATCGCACTGCCCAGATTTGCCTTCTCTACCTGCTGATCCAGACCGGTGGCAATGACGGTAATGGTTACCTCATCCTCTGCACTCTCATCATACATAGCACCAAAGATGATATTGGCATCGTCTCCGGCCAGTTCCTGAACATAGCTGGCTGCCTCGTTGGCCTCCATCAGGCCGATATCGCCGGACACATTGATGATCACATGAGTAGCGCCCTCGATGGTGGTCTCCAGCAGTGGACTGGATACCGCCTGCTTCACTGCCTCAATTGCCTTATCATCGCCCTTGGCACGACCGATACCGATATGAGCAATGCCCTTATTTGTCATAACCGTCTGTACATCAGCAAAGTCCAGATTAATCAGACCGGGTACATTGATCAGATCTGTGATACCCTGAACTGCCTGCTGCAATACTTCATCTGCCTTCTTCAAAGCCTCCGGCATGGTAGTGCGGCGATCTACGATCTCCAGCAGACGATCATTGGGAATCACAATGAGAGTATCTACATTGGCCTTCAGACGCTCAATGCCAGCCAGGGCATTGGTCATACGAGTCTTTGCTTCAAAGCGGAAGGGCTTGGTCACTACACCAACGGTAAGGATACCCATCTCCTTAGCCAGACCGGCAATTACAGGAGCTGCACCGGTACCGGTACCGCCACCCATACCACAGGTAACAAATACCATATCTGCACCCTTCATGGCTGCCTGCAATTCCTCTGCGCTCTCCTCTGCGGCCTTTTCGCCTACCTCAGGCTTTGCTCCGGCACCCAGACCCTTGGTCAGCTTCTCACCGATCTGAATGGCTGTGGGAGCCTTACAAAACTGGAGTGCCTGCTTATCACTGTTAATACCAATGAACTCCACTCCGCCTATATTTTCATCTATCATACGGTTCACTGCATTATTTCCAGCGCCGCCGACACCAATCACGATAATCTTTGCTGCGCTGTCCGATTCTGCCATCTTGATTTCCAACATACCTTCAACTCTCCTTTATCCTTTTTACTGCGTGAGCCATTATACTCTTTTGTGGTCTCTCCCAAATCCACAAAAGAAGCCCCTCAACCTGTACGGCTCCATTTTATAACGAATAAGCAGGCGGAGTAAAAATCCCCGCCTAGTTGCTAATCTCAAAAATGCTTTCATTTATCATATTCTATTTTTCCAAAAAGTTCAAGCCCTTGTTGTAAAAAACGAAAAAAACTTGTAACAATTTTTTCATTTTTCCGCCCCTTATTTCAAACAAAATCCTTGCTCTTATTTGAAACAAAATTCTCCCCTCTTACTCCTCCGTTTCTTCCTGGGAGAATTCCTGGGTCTCTTCCTCTTCCTCTGCATCAGGCAGGAAGGAATAATAGGGATTGATGGCTGTCTTATCATAGTTTTCCAGATGCAGGGTACCGGACAGTCCCTCCATCTTTGGAATCATACCGGACAGCTCTGCAATCTTATCCTCCATGCTGGTCTTATCTCCCAGAACCACGCGGATTTTCCCCAGATAAAGAGTAGCGTTCATGGAAGAATCAAAATAGATCTTGTCCACATCCAGATGATACTTTGCTACCATCTGGGTCAGGTTTAAGATCTGCGTAAATACAGAGGAATCTTTTACAGGCAGCGTCTTGTACAAAACCATATAGTCAAAGCTTAACCCGGCGATCTGAGGCACTCCCTCGTAAACTTCGCTGGAGCTTTCCACTACGGTGCCATCTTTATCGAAATACATATGACTTCCCATAAAATCAATGTAACCAATGACACTTTTTTCGTATACGGTAATGGTAACTTCCTGGAAGCCGTCAAAGGTCATGGTATAACCGGATACGAAAGGAATGGTCTTATCCTCTCCAAACCGGTTCATCAGCCACGCATACAGCACATTTCGCTCTATAGGTTTCTGAAAAATGAAATTCTCGATTTCTTCTTCCGTATAATAATCGGCACCCTTGACATGAACCGTCTCCACCTTCAGATTCCATAAAATCAGGAGTGCCAAAGCAAACGCAAGGATCAGTCCAAGAATGACATAGATTATTTTCTTTTTTCTCTTTGCCGCTTTCATAGGCTTCTCTATGCCTCCAAGCCAATGCGATTTGCCACGCCCAGAACCATACCCATTTCAATCATCAAAAACAGGACAGAGGTACCGCCATAGCTGATAAAAGGCAAGGATATACCTGTATTGGGAATGGTATTGGTCACAACTGCCACATTCAGAATGACCTGCACTGCAATCTGAGCCATGACACCTACTACAATCAAAGCTCCCATCAAATCCGGAGCATTGTTGGCAATTACCATACATCTCCAGATCAGGAACAAAAACATTCCGATTACACAGATGGCTCCAAACAAGCCAAGCTCCTCGCAGATAATGGAAAATACCATATCATTCATGGCCTCGGGGATAAAGCCCAGCTTCTGGATGCTTTCCCCCAGGCCTCTGCCAAAGAAGCCGCCGGAGCCAATGGCATACAGTCCCTGCAATACCTGATAGCCTTTGCCGGATGCGTATGCCTCCGGATCTTTCCATACCAGAATACGGGACAGCTGATATTCTTCCAGAATTCCCAGATCCACCAGCTTATCGCTGAATTCCACAAAGAAAAATGCCAAAGCGACCACAGCTACCACACCTGCAATATAGGGAGCCTTGTTCTTGCTGCCTACAAAACACATAATAATGGCCATGGCTGCAATAATGATACCGGAGCTTAAGTTGTTCATGGCAACCAGAAGGAAAGGAATGACTGCCAGCACGCCGGCAATGGCAGTTCCCCGAAAGGTATCCATCTTCCTGCCGATCTTATTGATCCAGGCTGTCATGGTAATGACAATGGCAATTTTAACATACTCTGCCGTCTGGAATGACAGGCTCTCTGTAACACCCAGCCAACGCTTCTGTCCGTTAATCTCGATACCCAAAGAAGTGAAGTTCGTCAGTATCATCAAAACGATAGACAACAGATACACGGGCACAGCAAATTTCATGTAAATATGATAGTCTATTTTAGAAACCACAAGCATGAGGAAAAATCCGCCGAACAGAATCATTCCCTGCCGTTTAAAATAGTACATGGAGTCTCCGGTTTTCAGCAAGGCGGAATAGGAACTGCTGCTGTATACAATAACCAGTCCGAATACACATATAAATATGATAACAGTAAGCAGACTGTAATCATAAAAGCGTTTCTGTTTTTTCTTTTTGTTCTTGCTCTGTTCCACAGTCTGCCTCCTTATCTCACAGGTTTCTTACCAGTTCTTTAAAGATCCGGCCTCTCTCTTCATAATTTTTGAACATTCCCCAGCTGGCACAGGCAGGAGACAGCAAAACCGCATCCCCCTTTACCCCATAGGAGTTGGCAATGGACACTGCATCGGCCATGTCATCGGCATAGACAATATCCGTAAATCCCATGCGTCTTGCCGTAGCTGCAATTTTGTTTGCCGTTTGTCCTAAGAGAATCAGCAGTTTTACCCGACCGGGAAACTCTGCAATCCATTCTTCATATTCGCTGTTTTTGTCATATCCGCCGCCGATGAGGATGGTAGGTCTTGTCATGGCTCTGACTGCCTGAATGGCTGCATCCGGATTGGTACCCTTGGAATCGTTGTAATAGGCCACTCCCTGGACTTCTTTCACAAATTCGATCCGATGTTCCACAGCCTGGAATTCCTTACACCCATGGCGAATCTTCTCCATGGGTACGCCCATTTTCCGGCAGACGGCAACGGCTGCCATTACATTTTCATAGTTATGTCGCCCCAGAATATTCAGCTCTCCGGTGCTTACTACAATTTCTTTTTCTCCGTCTAACTCACTGACAATGTGGTCTCCCTCCAGGTATATGCCTCCCGGGATCCGTTGACTGCTGGAGAAAAAAATCACCTGAGGTACGCAAGTCTCTTCTCCGAATTTGCGAAGAACCGCATCCTCATAATTTAATACGCACCAGTCCTCCTTGGACTGATTTGCCGTAATGCTCTCTTTTACCCGTATGTATTCTTCCATGGTGCCATGCCGATTCAGATGATCCGGTGTAATATTCAAAATGGCACTGACTGCAGGATGAAATTGCTGAATACTCTCCAGCTGAAAGCTGCTGATCTCAGCGGCAATCACGCTATCCTCAGACAAATGGCCGGCGACTTTCGTATAGGGGGTACCGATATTTCCTACAATGCTTACATCCTCATACTGCTCTTTCAGAATAGCTCCCACCAAAGAGGTAGTAGTGGTCTTGCCATTGGTTCCGGTAATGGCCGCAATCCGACCGTTTCCGTACTGATATGCCAGCTCGATTTCACTCCACATGGTGACGCCTGCCGCCTTCAGTTTTTCTGCAAAGGGTGCCGTCAGAGGAATACCGGGACTGATGACACAGATATCTGTCCGAGCTGCCAGGTCATCTCCCAGCTCTCCAAACACCATGGGGATCTCTTTGGCCTCATGAAGTTTCTCTCGAATGTCGCTTTCCTTTAATCCTTCGTTGCTGTCATAGAGAATGGCAGTTTCCCCCTTCTCATATAATAAATCAGCTGCTGCAAGGCCGCTGATGCCGCAGCCTGCTACCAGATAGGATTTCTTTTCCATACTTTATTTTCCTCCTGCTATATGACCTTTGCCTGACACCTGCTCCCCTTTCTCCAGGTGGAGCCTCTCTCATCAGATTCCCAGATAGGCAATGAGACACATAAGAGCCGTCACAATAGAAAATACTGCTACCACCCTTGTTTCCGACCAGCCGCACATTTCAAAATGATGATGGATGGGTGCCATCTTAAACAACCGTTTTCCGTGGGTTGCCTTAAAATAGCTTACCTGCAGAACAACGGATAACACCTCTGCCACATAGATGATACCTACGATCACTACAATAAAGGGCATGTGCAGCATAAAGGCGGAAGCCGCCACAAAGCCACCTAATGCCAGAGATCCTGTATCTCCCATAAATACCTTGGCAGGGTATACATTGAACAATAAAAAGCCTAAGAGGCTGCCAGCCACCCCGCCGGTAATAGGGGCTATCCGGCTTCCTTCTCCCAGGGCCACTACCGTAAAGAAGGTGGCAATCAGCACCGTCACGCTGGAGCAAAGTCCGTCTAATCCATCGGTGAGATTGGCTCCGTTATCAATGGCCAGAAGGGCAAAGATACAAAAAGGAATAAACAGATACCAGGGCAGGGTCACCGTCATACCGGTAAAAGGAATGATCATAGTGGTGCCGTCCTCCAGCACTGCCAGAAAATAATAGCACAAAACTCCGGCAACGATCAGCTGGCCTGCCAGCTTCTGTTTCGGCGTCAGACCCTCTGATCGTTTCATCAGAATCTTAATGTAATCATCCAAAAATCCTACAATGCCAAAGCCAACCATGGCAAATAAAACCGGAAGGATCTCCGGATACCGTTTCAGGTACAGAAGAGAGGTAACCAATACGCTTAGCAAAAATACGATGCCTCCCATGGTAGGGGTACCGGATTTTTTCAAATGTGCCTTGGGTCCGTCGTCACGAACCTGCTGGCCGAATTTCAAACGGCGTAAAAAAGGAATCACCACCGGGCACAGCACAGCACTCACGGTAAAAGCAATCAATACAGCAATGATAGTCTCCTGCGTCATGTTACACGCCTCCTCGTAATGTCATCTTGCAAGTATACCCCCAGACAGGCTGGGAATCAACCCTCTGACTGTTCTGAATATTCGGCATAAATTCCCAGATATGGCAGAATATTTTCAAACAGGGATCGGATCACCGGGGCAGCAATGGTACCGCCATAGTATACCCCCTCCGGCTCATCAATGGTAATCAATGCAATGACCTGAGGGTCATCTGCCGGAGCAAATCCCAGAAAAGAAGAAATATACCGGTTCGAACTTCTGGGAAGTTTTTCGGAAGTGGCCGTTTTTCCGCCAATCCGATATCCTTCTATGTATGCCTTGGAGCCGCCTCCCTCGGAAACCACCTTTTCCAGAATCATTTTCATGGTTTCACTGGTTTCTTCTGAGATGACTCCCTCCTCTACAGGATAGGAAAGCTCCTTTACAAAGCTGCCGTCAGAGCCTATTACCTCTACTCCCAGATGAGGAGTAATCCGCGTTCCTCCGTTCACCACCATGCTGGCAGCTGTCAAAAGCTGCAGAGGGGTGATCTGAAAGGATTGTCCGAAGGACATGGTTGCCAGTTCCACATCCCCGATATCTTCCAGCTGATGCATAATCCCGGAAGCCTCTCCCGGCAGGTCGATGCCCGTTTTTTCCATCAGCCCCATTTTTTCAAAATAAGAATAAAATCGTTCTGCTCCCAGGCGAAGTCCTACCTGGATGAAAACGCTGTTACAGGAGTTCATCACTCCCTGTACAAAGGTCTCACTGCCGTGGCCTGTGGTCTTGTGACAATGGATCCTGCGATCCTCCACGATTTGATAGCCGGAACAATAAAATGTATCCTCTACTGTCACAGCCCCTTCCTCCAGGGCTGCTGTGGCCGTTACGGTTTTAAAGGTAGAACCTGGCTCATAGGTATCGCTGACACATGGATTTCTCCACATCTGATTCAGGAGATCCTGCTTTTCCTCTGTGGTTAAGGTCTCTGTGGTTTCCACATTCAAGGTGTAGGGGTCATTTAAATCAAAGCCCGGAACGCTGCACATGGCAAGGATCTCACCATTTTGGGGATTCATTACAATAATATTTACCCCTTTGGCATTCTTTTCTTCCATTACCGTCTCTGCCAGCTGCTCCGCATAAAGCTGAATATTCATATCCAGACTGGTGCGCAGGTTATTTCCGGCAACAGGCTCCACTCTCTCTTCTGCCTCTCCGTCTAACTCAATACCGGAGGCTGTGGTCTTTGTTAGGATTTCCCCATCTATTCCCTTTAATACCGATTCGTAGCGAACCTCCAGGCCAATGATGCCCTGGTTATCGCTTCCGGTAAATCCCAGCACCCGGGATGCCGCAGTCTTAAAAGGATAATATCTTTTATAATCCTCATCCACTTTGACGCCTGCCAGCTGGTATGCCTGGATGCTGTCTCCCACTGTCTTATCCACATTGGTCCGAATGACTTCCCGGGAGGTATTCTTCTCTACTTTGGCCCGAATACTTTCCTCCGACAGTCCCAGCTCCTTTGCCAGCACCTCTACCACCTGATCCTCATCCTCCACCTGGCTGTGTATCACAGAAATGGTGCAGACTGTCTTGTTATCAGCAATAATGGTACCGTTGCGATCGTAAATCAAACCTCTTGCCGCTTTGATGGAGCGCTCTCTTTCATGAAGCTCCTCTGCTTTTTCCAGATAATATTCCGACTGCCCGATCATCAGGTACACCAGTCTTCCACACAGGATCAGGCAGCAAACCAGACTCAAAAAGGCTACTAAAGTAATTCCCTGCCTGTGAAAAATCCGATTGCATCGAAGGGGAAAGGCCTCCCCGGACTGTTTGGATTGTTTGGATTCCTTCCATTTTTTCAAGAATTCATCCATCCCCACTGTTTCTCTCTACCATTATATGGATCTTCTGTGTCCTTTATGAACCAGGGGCTTTTCCATGAAGCCTTATGCCTTCCTTATATTTCCTTATGTCTACCTTGTGTCCGCTGCTTTCTTATCCCGGGTTATCTCCTGCGCCGGCATTATCATCACCGGCATTATCATCTCCGGCATTGTC